>JAGQSP010000211.1 GCA_020439485.1 Acidimicrobiales bacterium
CGCATCGAATGGCGCCTTGAAACGGTGTGCCCGTTGGAGTTGGCGATCATCTGCTGACGCGTCGCGACCACCAGCGCATCGAATGGCGCCTTGAAACTGGAACCTCCAGTTGCCCGTGTTGAGCGCGTGGACACGTCGCGACCACCAGCGCATCGAATGGCGCCTTGAAACCCGATCAGCTGTTGGTGAGCCAGCTGGCGTTGACCTGTCGCGACCACCAGCGCATCGAATGGCGCCTTGAAACTTGTAGCCGTGACCGTTCTTGGCGGGCTTGAAGCCACGTCGCGACCACCAGCGCATCGAATGGCGCCTTGAAACTTGTCACTCCGGCGGGAGGTAGTACCAGCCACCGGTCGCGACCACCAGCGCATCGAATGGCGCCTTGAAACGTGCCAGCCACGCCACCCATTCAGGACGTCGCCGTGGCGGCGTCGCGACCGCCAGCGCATCGAATGGCGCCTTGAAACTCGATGATCGTGGGGCGCGGCTTCGTGTCATGCATCCACATGTCGCGACCACCAGCGCATCGAATGGCGCCTTGAAACGGGTGTTCTTCTTCAACTCCGCACCGGCGATGCGGGTGTCGCGACCAACAGCGCATCGAATGGCGCCTTGAAACCCGAGCTCAACGTGACGCTCGATGACCTGATCCAGGGCAGTCGCGACCAACAGCGCATCGAATGGCGCCTTGAAACCTCATGCCAGCCCCACCTTGAGGGCGTAGCGGCCGGTCGCGACCAACAGCGCATCGAATGGCGCCTTGAAACGACAGCCTTCGAGGGCTTGACGACCACCATGTTGGTGTCGCGACCAACAGCGCATCGAATGGCGCCTTGAAACTCGAAGTCGAGGGAGCCACCGCGCACGTTGGCACGATCACGCACGATGTCGCGACCAACAGCGCATCGAATGGCGCCTTGAAACAACGACCCTCGGGACTGGCATCAGGAACTTCCGCGTCGCGACCAACAGCGCATCGAATGGCGCCTTGAAACGTGGGGCTTCCCACCCAACTCGAACTGACCCTCTCGGGTCGCGACCAACAGCGCATCGATTGGCGCCTTGAAACTCGAAGCCGACCTTGACGTCTCCGGGCTCGGGTCGCGACCAACAGCGCATCGGTTGGCGCCTTGAAACACCAGCGTGATGCGGCAGTCGGGGCAGGGGCACCCTGTCGCGACCAACAGCGCATCGAATGGCGCCTTGAAGCACCCACGGGACTTCGTTGGCGCCACGCATGAAGGTCGCGACCAACAGCGCATCTACTGGCGCCTTGAAACTTGGCGATGATCTCAACCATCTGGATGAGGTCGAGTTCCGACCAACAGCGCATCTACTGGCGCCTTGAGACGGCGTTCGCAGCGCATCGATTTGGCGCCTTGAAACTCGAGCGTCGGATCCTTCGGGCCGTTGAAGTTGTCGCGACCAGCGGCGCATCGATTTGTCGCTTTGAAACTGGAGACAGAGACCCTCTTGGTGTACAAGCCCTGTCGCGTCCAACATCGCAGCGAAAGGCGTCCAAGAGGCCCGGACCAACGGGTGTGGGTTGTGGAAGCTCATCCTTCTCGCGCGAGACTCGAACGAGTTCGCGAGGAGACTTGCATGACAACTGCGGAGATTTGGACAATCGTCCTCACGGTCGTTGGGACAGCGATCAACGTCGGCCTGTTCGCCGGCCTCTTGTTGCAGCTCCGCCAGTTCCAACGCGCGACAGAGAACGATCACCGCCGTGCACGTAAGGAGGCAACCGTCGACTTCCTGATGTCGACCTTCAACAACGCCCGCGAGCTGAGAGCACAGGGCCTGCCAGAGTTGTTGGCAGCGGATGTGGAGCCGTTCGCCAACCGGCCACTCGACATGGCCGACGAACGGAATCGCGTGATCCGGCACTTCCTGAACGAGTTCGAAACGCTGGGTACCGGTCTCCACCTCGACGTGTATGACGAGGACGTGATCTACACCCTGAGGAATGCAACCGTCGTGAGAGCGTGGGGCTTGTTCGAGCCGTGGATCCAAGCCCGTCGCGAGTTCCTCGAGCAGCCTGAGCTGTACGTGGAGCTCGAGCGCATGGCGGGTCGGATGCAGGAGATGCGCGCAGAAGAAGGCAAGGAGCCGATTCCGCTCATCTGACACGCGTCAGTCGCGAATTCGCTGACGGCGTCGACCGCCGTTGTTCGGCGGACGGCTAGGATGGGATATGGTCCTCCGCATGGGGCAGCGGTGGGAGCGCTTCCAGGTGGCTACTGAGTTCGTGCCGGTCGCAGCCGTCTTTGCGTTCCAAACCCTGGCGATCACGACCCTGACCCTGGTGTGGGAGCGGAACTTCAACGGCGTAAGTGGCTGGTGGTTGTTGCCGCTTTCGCTCCTGCTGCTCTTGGGCGCGGCTGCGGCATGGTGGTGGAAGGAGAAGGTGCGTCGCACGGGCACCTTGGTGGCTGTGGTGGCCCAGCGAGGCGGTGTGGCATGGGAAACGGATCCCACACTGCGTTCGGCGCGTCGCTACTTCGACTCGGGTCGGTTCCTCCACTACTACCCCTTGGTGGTCGAGGGGGAATTGCCATCCTCTGCAGGCGACGTGGTCGATTGGTCCGAGAAGTGTCGGGCGGGGAGAGCGATGCTCCATGTTGTGGTCGATCCCACTCATGGGGCGCCGGTTGACTCGTCTCGGTTAGCGGTGGCCGTGGTGGCGCCATTGCCATACGCCTTCCGCTTGGGGGTGGAGTGGCAGCAACTCGTCCGTCGTACTTCGCCCGCGTTCGAGTTGGTGCACGTTCGCGACGTGGCAAGCCCGTTTGTCGTGTGGCGATCGTCGCCCAGGCCCGCCCAGCCGATTGTTCCCCAGACGGGTAGCGACCTAGTTGTCGTGCTGATTCTGCAGAAGACTGACTTCAAGCGGGAGCCGTTCGAAGTCCAGTTCGGCGACTCGTCGCCGGTCTATCTCGGTCGCGAGAACTTCGTCCTCGGCCCAGCCCATACCCCGATGGTGGCGACGTGCCTTGAGGAACTTCATCAATTGGTGTTGAGTACCAGCGGGCGTGTTCACCTGATACTTGCCACCATCTCGGAGGTGGCATTCGCCGCCGGATATGTTCTGGCTGAGGAGAGCGAGCGAATCCAGCTCTGGGCATTGTTCGAAGGAAGTGGGTACGTGAGGGTCGATTTCGGCAGAGAAGGTCGTGGTGCGTCATGAAGGTTCTCGTGACTGCCCACGATGCCGCAACGAGTCGCCTTTCCATCATCGACCTTGGCCTCCACTGCGTGCGCGAAATCGAGGCATTGGCCGACATCGAGCAAGTGCCGTGTCTCGCGGAACTCGACGGAGAGGTGGCCATTGCTCTCGACGTGCCGGTGCGGACCGGCGAGTTCAGCTTGGTCAAGGGCAAGGAGGCCGCGTCCATTGCCGGCTACACGTTCCCACTCGGGGATGTCCATCCAGAGTTGACGCGTGGGCCTGCAAAGGAGTTGATCGGGTGCCCTGCCTACCTCATCGACACACCGGACGGGCCAACGACGATCGTCATCGCGGGGACGCGACCCGTGGACGAACTCATCGCTGCGGCCAGGCAAGATCGTCAGCGAGCGCACGCTGAGGGGGAGGCACAAGCGGCGGCCCAGGCAGCCAGAGCTGCCCAAGCCGAGCCGGACGTGTTCATCAACCCCTACACGTTCGTCCCGTTCCCCACCGCTGCGCCAGCCGGCTTTCGGGCCGAACCTGCTGGGCATCACCAACTAGCTTCAGGGCGGTACAGCGGACGCATCGCGGTCACCTTCACTGCCGCAACACCACTGCTCACCCGTGGGCCGGAGAACCGGTGGCCGCGAGATGCTGATGGCCGTCCGATTCTGCCTGGCTCGTCACTGAAGGGAGCGCTTCGTTCCCTTCACGAAGTGTTGGTCGGTGGCTGCCTGCGGGTGATCGACGGCGACTTCGTGCCCGTCTACCGAGACATTGCTCGTGTCCATGACTCATCGTGGACACTGGCAGTGGTGGCCGCCACCGATGGCGATGCACCAACGAGGTTCAGCCTCTGCGACCAGGTGGTGTGGACCAGCAGCAGCGAACTGCATCGGGCCGTTCCACCGGCAGAACTGCAGTCCGGCACAAGGGTTGCGATCGGTCGCACTGCGCCCGGCAACCACGGTCGGCTCAATGGTTTCGACGTGCGCCGCGGTGGGGACTGGGTGGTACACATCACCGACGCATCCGCGCGCGATCACCGACACCCCTACTATGCGGCGTGTGGCCACCTCGACGGTTCGTCGGCCGAACTGGCGGATCACGAGGTGTGGCGAAGGTTCCTCGAGGTTGTGGACGGCACCCGCGATCTGGAATCCGGGCCGGCAAACGTCGATGTGGTGCTGAACGGCCATCGGATTGGTCGGCGCCGCCCGGCCAGCCGGCACATGAATGTTGGCGATGTGGTGTGGGTGAACGTGCAGCATGGAGCCGTCACAGAGATCAAGCTGAGCTACCTGTGGCGCTCCAGAGGTTCCGGCACACTGCGCGACCGCGTACCGGACTGGCTGCTCCCGTGCCATGAGCATCTGCTGTGCCCAACCTGCCGGGTATTCGGCAGCGCGGAGGAGACCCCCACGAGAGGGGACGAGCGCGCCGAACAGCACAGTTATCGCGGGCACGTTCGATTCAACGACGTGGTCGTTACCGCAGGCGACCCTGAACCCGTGGACCTGCCGCCACTCGGGCGCCCCCGTCCGGGCGCTGGTGCCTTCTACCTCACGATGGATGGCTCGCGTGTCGCCCGAACGAGAGACGAGATCCCCGTCGCCCGGTGGGGCGCTGCGGCCGACACGACCATCAGGCTGGTGCGCGGTCGCAAGTTCTACTGGAACGCGGACCCCTCCCTGCAGCATCCCCGGCGGGATCGGCGCGGCCCGGGCCAACAGAACGCCAACATGGGAGGCGATGCGGAAATCCTGCCCGCAGGGTCCACCCTCTCGACCGCCATCACCTTCGTCAACCTCAGCGAGCAGGAACTTGGTGGGCTGATTGCGGTCCTGCAGCCGTCACTTGCGCTGGCCCCATACGTCCCCGTCGGCTACATGAAGGAACCTCAACCCCTCCAGCTCCGCCTCGGTGGAGGAAAGCCGTTGGGCTTGGGCGCCGTCGACTGCACCATCGACCAGCTCACCGTGGAGAGCGCCGCGTCACGGTACCTCGGTGCCGAGGGGCCGACCTGCGAACTCGGACAGCTTGTGGACGCCTTCGTACGGCACATGCAGGAGGCGGCTCCAGACATCGTGTCGACCTGGCCGGACGTGGCAGCAGTGCTTCGCCACGGCCATGTGAACCCGGCCCGGGTGGCATACCCGCCGAGCGGAGACTGGCCGGCGGCGGATGCCGATGAGCCAGCGACGTTCCGAGAGACATTCCGCTTCTTCGGCAAGGTCACGGGCAGCAACCTGTGTGAACCAGGATTTACCACTTTGAACCCGTCACCGCGAAGCCCTGAACAGCAGCTACCCAACTGGCAGAAACCGGAACGCCGATGACGACGACGTACCTCGACATCGGCGCCGTGCGGGTCCAGAGTTATCTGGGCCGATGGCCATCGCTGGCCGGCCGCCGAGCAGGCTCCGCCTTGTTGCAGCAACATCTGTCCGCTGACTCCCCTGGGCTACAGCATCAGCTGCAGGGTCGGGCACGCAAGAACACTGATGCCGGCACCGTGGACAGCGTGCTGAGCGTCACGGTGGAGGATGGCGTGAACCCCGAGGTGCTCGCCCGCGATCTGCTGACGTTCCTGCGGCTTGCCCTACCCGCAGCCGAGTTGACCGCAGTGTGGGCCAGTGCTCCCGACTATGTGGCGGCTTTCCCACTCATGCAGCAGAAGGTGCGCAACGGGCATGCGGTGGAGTCGGTGCCTGTCGACAGCGGCTTCCCACTGCTGAAGCGGTGCGACCTGTGTCGGATCGACGCCGCTGTCACGACCGTTCGCCTGCCGGAGGGCGAGGCATCTGCGTGCGCAGACTGTGCCCTCCGTGCCGATGCGCCGCGCGAATCGCCCTCAGAGCTGAGGTTGCGCAGCGAGAGCGGACGGGCCACGGCTAGCACGTTCGAAGCGCTCTCGGCGCTTGGCGCCGACAGGAAGAAGAACCACGTGGCGCACGTTCTGGCCGACGGCAACGGTTTCGGTCAGTTCTTCGCCGCACTCGCTCGCTCTGGGCTCCCCAAGGATGCAGTGTCGGCGGCACTGCACGACGCGGCCTTCGAGGCCCTGCTCCAGGCCGAATCGATGCTGGCCCTCGATCAGCCGCCCCTCAGCCGCGTGCTACCGCACCTCGTCGGTGGCGACGATCTGTTCGTCACAGTTCCGGCCTCCGACGGGTGGGCCTTCGTCCGCACCTATCTGGATGAGTTCGACCGCCTGGTGGCCGAGGCAGTTCGCGCCGCAGGCCCAACGTTGCCCATCCCCACGGCTTCGGCCGCAATCGTCATCGCCCATCGTGCATGGCCGGTGAACTCCGCGATCGATCTCGCCGAGGCGTTGCTTCGGAGGGCGAAGAACCACGGAGGGGGCGTACGGAGCACAATCGCCTGGCTGGAGGTCACGCGGCGGGGGGCGGACCCCGACGCAGGGTTCATGCCAATCGGGCTCGATGAGTTGGAGGAGTGGTACCCGCATCTCGGACCGCTCGCCGAGCTTGCCCCGTCCAGTCGGCACCGGCTCGAGTCCTTGCTGGCCGACGACACGGTCGGCCATCTGGATGCCCGCCGATCGGCCACCCGCATGGGGATCGATCGCATCGCCTACCCCCCTGTCGCGAGTTGGCGACTCGCAGCAGCACTCGACATCAGCCGGTGGTGGCGTCCGTGATCTCGTTCGACATCCACTTCCATTCCCCGTTCCGGATCTCCTCGGGTCTCGCTGCTCCAGGCGTGGATGCAGCGGTCGACCCGCAACAGCCGATCCCAGAGTCGTCGATCAAGGGCGTGATGCGTGCCGGAGCGGTCAGACTCGGTGTTCGGCGGGCCTTGATCGACGCGGTCTTCGGTACGCCGTCGGCACCTTCGCCGTGGGCTTGGCAACCGGTGACGTTCGTGTCGGCACCCGTCACCTCACGGCGGGCCCGCACCCCAATCAACCCACAGACCGGGACGGTGCGCCCGGGAGCACTCCTCATCGCCGAGGAGGTTTGGTGCGACCGCGCCGCCTTCACCATCGACCAGCGACTGCACCTGTCCGCGGACGACGTTCGGACACATCGTGCGGTGCTGGTGTTGGCCGGCCGGTCCGTCCGATCCCTGGGTGCCACTCGCAATAGAGGCCTCGGCTGGGTCTCGATCGCCCCGAACGAGCCAGCCGAGCACGACGGTGACGTCGACCTCATGCTGAGTCTCCTGGAGGCGCGATGAGGCGGCTTCACGTCCGATTGATGCAGCCCGCGTCCGCGGCCCGCAACCGCGATGCCGCCTTCCACACCGCGGCGTTCCCGTACGTGCCCGGTTGGGTGGTGCGTGGTGCACTTGCATCCGCCTGGGTGCGCGAGTTCGGCCCGCCAGAGCCTGCTTCGGCACGGAGGGCCGCTTTCATCGCCCTCTTCGAAGGCACAGTCCGATTCGGTCCGTTGCTCCCACGCGGTGCGTCCTTCGAGCCCCTGAGTCTGGCGCGGTGCAAGTATCCGCAGAGCCCCGACTGCAGATCCGTCCTGGTCGACTTGATCACCGACGACACCGACGAATGCCCCAGCTGTCACCGTGGCATCGAGCAGTTGAAGGGCGCGCTGCGTGGCTCCTCACTACGCGAACGCACCCGCGTCGCGCTGGATGAGCATGAGACGGCTCGGGATGGAGCCATGTTCACCCGCGAAGAGATCCCTGCCGAGAGCGATCTCGACGGATGGATCGACGGCGAGCACGACTGGTTGGCATCCGTCGAGGAGATGCCCATCTGGGTGGGTGGCCGACGATCCACGAGCGGCAAGGGAATCGCGTCCTGTTCATCCGGCAGCGCTCCCGATGCAGGCCCGATCACTCAGCCGGGCCGACTTGTCATCCGCTGTGCTACCCCGCTGATCAGCCTCGACACCACGGGCCGCCCGCAACTGCAGCCATCAACGCGTGAACTTGCCGCCCGTCTCGGCGTCGACGAGGGTTCGATCGAGCTGGAGCGGCGCTTCGCCCGACCGGTGGTGATCGGAGGTTGGCATCAGGCGTCCGGCCTCCCGAAACCGAGGGAGCTCGCAGCGGTACCAGGGTCCACCTTCGTGTACCACGTCGAAGGGCTGACCGATCGCCAGTGCTCATCGCTCGCGGCGCATGGGCTGGGCCATAGGACGCGGGAGGGATTCGGCTGGATCGAAGTGAACCCAGCCCCGTGGGTCGCGCCTGAACCTGCGGTGGTTTCCACCCCTCGAGCAGCGCCCAGGCTGGCAAGCGGTGCCCTCTTGGAACTTCCGTTGGCGGATCGCCGCTGGGTCGCCGACTTCATCGATGACCGCCGACGGGAGGTGGAACTCCGACGCGAGGCCCAACCGGACGGTCCGCAGTCCGTTCTCCAGACCGACCGTGTGGCCGGTTTCGACACACGGCAGCGTGTTGAGTTCGAAGCGGCCCTGCGATCCGACGATCTGACGGCTCTGAAGGTTCTGGCAGCGCAGCTGAGGGAGGCGCGGTGAGTGCGGTCGGATTCATCGTGGCGCATGTTCGTGCCGACGCTGCCTTCTGCGTCGGCGCGCCTGAAATGGAAGGCGCCTCTCACCTCCCGGTTGCGGTGGACCCACGCACCGGTGCACCGGTGGTCCCGGTGTCCGGACTGATCGGCAGCCTGCGCGCGCACGCGGCCAGCGTCCGACCGGCGGACGCCGACCGTCTGTTCGGAACCATCGATGGCGACAGCGACGGTCCTTCGCCGAGTGTGGTTCGTGGCTTGGGCACTGTCGTGACGGTGAACGGGGCAGCGGTCACTGCTGCGGACGTTCAGGAGCGGGCACAGACGGCAGTCGACCGTCGGCGCGGCGCGGCCGCCTCGTCCTCCTTCCGTACGAGCCAGGCAGTGAACAGCGGGGCCGACATCGCCCTGATGCTGGAGGTGCTCGACACCACGTGCCTGGCGGAAGTCGTGGAGCTTGTCGCCACTTGGCGGCCGACAGTCGGCGGTCGCGGAACAACTGGAATGGGAGCCGCCACAGTGACGGCCCTCCACTCGGGGCAGCTCGATCCAGCAACCCCGGAGGGAATGCGACTGCTGCTGACGCGGTCCGGCCCTGATCTCGTTGCGGCCGTCAGCTCTACCGAGCACAGGGTGAGGCCGGCTGAGGCAATCGAAGTGCGCCGCTATCGCTTCCGGTCGAATGGGCCCTTGCTGATCCGCGGTGCCAAAGACTCCAATGGCACGATGGCGCTGCAAAGGAGTGGCCAGTTCCATGTCGATGGGTCGAGTTGGAAGGGCGTCTTCCGTAGCGGGTGCGAGTTCGCCATCCTCAGTGCTGCCGGCGCACGAGGCGTCGAACCATCCTTGGTCGCGGTAGACCTCCTGTTCGGTACGGCCTCTCGTCGCGGTTTGCTTCGATTCGAGGAGACTCCACTGGTCGCTGCACGGGAAAGTCCTCGCATTCATGTCGCCATCGACCGGGTGACTGGCGGGGCGAGCAACGACAGGCTGTTCACCGACACGCCGGTCGAAGGTGCGTACGCCGAGCTCCGGATCACGGTGCCGTATCCGGTACCGGACTGGGTCGGAGTGCTGCTGGACGCAGTGGCTGCAGACCTCGACGACGGGTATCTCGCCCTGGGCGGTGCGACGTCCCGCGGCTACGGAACGATCAGCGTGGACTCCTCGCCAACGGCCACTGGCCTGGGCGGTTGTCTCGAGTCCGTGCTTGCGGGGGAGGATCTCGCAACGCCCGTGCCGGGTGGTTTCCCCTCGGGGAGTGATGCATGAGCAACAGCGGAGCGTTGATACCCCACCAGCCGGCATCCTGGGCGGAGGTTCGTGATCTTCTCGGCGACGCTGACTGTGCGTGGGCCGACATTGATGGTTGGCACGAGACCACATGTCCAGATGCGCCCCCGCCCGGATGCACTCATCTCTGGGCATGGGACGAGTCGGCGAGTTGGCTGTTGCGGCCCGACGGCTACGGCTTCATGCTCGTGGAGCTTCGCATGAGTTCCGCAGATTCCCGACCGGCGTCAGGCGTTTCAGTGCGCTACGAAATTGACCACACGATCCTGATGCCCGACGGGCAGGACGGGATCGTGCAGCCATCTTCGAACCGCTTTGTCGTTGTGCGCGTCGTGGGAGTCGAGTCGTTGTCGTTCGTACGCGGGGAAGCCCGCGAATCGTCGAAACGGTCGTGACACTGGACGCCGTGCCTCAGGCAGGAGAGCGCACACATGCCGGCTGCGACGGCGTTGCCGAGTAGCCCGACGACGGTGGCGAAGACTGCATTCGTGCTGGTTGGCCAGCCCTATGTGCAGACTCCGGCCACCGGGAGCACGAAGGTGCATAGTCGTTCTTGGGCAGCTTCCACCGAGAGTGACCACTTGCCCCAACTGGTGTCCGAGGCCACCCCTACATCGGTGGCGCTGAACGTGACAGCGGCGAGGGTTGTCCAGTCCAGGTCTGTACCCATTCTTCCCGCGAGCCTCACTTGCCCATCGTCTATTGACCAAAGTCTCAGGCCACGAATGTTCTCGAGCGAGACCAGCCACTTTCCATCGGGGGACAACCTGAACTGGGATGGCACAAACTCGTTCGTCACCTGCGACGGAAGTGTGAAGGCCGGTACCACTTCCACTCTCGACCCGTGAAGCAGCCCGAGCACACCAAACGAACTGACCGCTGCCGTCGAACCGTCGTCGCTGATCGATACTCCATCGACGTGCCCGAAAGGAACACTGTAGGTCGCAAGAACCTCGTACGTCAGGTTCGAAGTCCACTTGAAGACCGTCAGCGAGCCATTTCCATCGCTCGCACACTCGACAGCCGCCACCAACTCGCCGCTGTTGCTGACGTCGAGGCTGCAGAAGGCTCCTGAGTCAGCCTCAATCCTTACTCCGGCGTCGGGACCCTCCGCGATCTCTGCGACATGCAGCGCTGAATCCGCTATCCACGCCACAAGATCCCCTCCGACATCAAGGTCCTTCACTTCAGCCTCGGACCATGACGTAAAGCTCCGGTGATCGGCCGTGACAGTCCCGACGACTCCATCATCTGCGACGACGAGGAGGACGCCTGACCTCGCCTGGAAAGCCTGACGGATCGTGAGGTCAGCAGGAATGGGGAGTGAAGTTGGAGGCTCACTTGTGGTGTCCCCATCGACGAGCGACGTTCCGTCGATGTAACGCAACGAACCATCAAGCGATTGAACAGGCGTAGCTGACAGAGGAAGGGAGCTGCGACTGGCGGGTGCCATGAACGAGTCGGACCTTCGGGACCAGAACTCGACCGCCCCGTTCTCACGCACGGAAAGGATGCAAGGCGGGTGACTGCATGGGATCTCGATGGCGCGGGTGTAGTCCCAGCCGCCTGGAAACATCGAGTCCACGATGGGAACCGGTCCGGTCTCCTCCACTGTGCACCCGGACGAGCATGAGACAGTTCGAACCACGACATCGCCGTCGATGCAGTTGAACGCATCCGCACTCGCTACCCAGTAGCTCGTACCGCTATTGGCGCAATCGAGGGGAATGCAGGATCCTCCTGTGGCTGATGGCTTTGCCGACAGTGTTGCGAGTGTAGTCAGGTCAAGCAGTCGACTGGTTTCTCCCGCAAGACAGAATCGATTCGCAGTGGTCGAAAAACTGGCGTGCAACTCGCTCACCGTTGCCCTGAAATCAAGAAGTGCAGGAGTCGAATTCAGCAGAACGAAGCGGGAGGTAGACCGGAGATCCAGGAGTACAGCTTGGCCGAGTGAGAGTACCACGACAGCCGTATCATCACCTTCGCCAAAAGAGACTGCGACAACGGACTCAAAGGCGTTGCCGGAGAGCCCAGGAACAGCCACATCATGGCATTGACCCTCAGGACTCTCGTGGCCGAGGTCAATGATGCACGCCCGTACCGAGGAGTCGCCTGCAATCGCCGCCCCGAAGAGCCTTGTACCGCCAGAGTCGAACGCGACCTCGGTGACTCCCGGGTTGTCGATTTCCTTGGATACGCGCGCCTCACGCGTATCCAGGATTTCGATGCGTCCCGTAGGAGCGACTAAGGCCGCTCGGTCCAAGTCAGCACTGATGGCAAATCCCTGAGATGCACCGTACGACATCGGGGTGTACGGCATTACGGAAAATCGCTCCACTGGAAGATCAAGGCGGGAACTCAGCGCGAAGAGTTCGCCCGCCATGACCGCATCTGGGATTCCACCAGCTGTTCCCGGCTCAACCGCTAGAAGACCGTTTGTCGCCTTGTCCCGGAGTGTGGTTGCCACGTCCGCAGCGAGCAGGAGACGGCGGTACTCGGAGTTTGCGAGGGCTGCCTCAGCGTCGCGTCGAGAACGTTCCGCGATCTCCCGTTGATGACCCGCCACCACGCCTGCTATCAGCGCCAGGGCGGTCACCACTGTCAGTGCCGCAACTCCAGTGATGCCGATGGCCTTCATCCGACGATGCTGGCGCAGGTCCTCGCCTGCTATTTCATCCGGAGACAGACCAAGAACCGCCGCCGTTGCGAGTATCGCAGCCCGCCTGTCCCACTCTGGAGAGCGCTCCGCGCAGTCTATGTAGAGTGGTTCTCCAGTCACAAGCTCGGCGACTGCGGGAGGGAGCGACCATGGCGAGACCGGCTGACCATCTGCGCCCCAACGAAGGTCAACACTCTCGTCACACCGGACGAACAGCATCCGATCGGTGGAGCCCTGATGAGTCGACATCCAGTATCGGACCTCTGCGGAGACCCAGTGTGAGGACGCTGACGCACCAGAGAGAAGGACGATGAGCCACTCGCTGGCATCAAGGGCACCCTCGAGCCGGGCGGACAGCGAAGACCCGGGCTGCAAGCTCGTCTTATCTCGAAAGACCGCGAGGTGACGGCGCCGGAAGGGGCGGCGCATCAAGCGGCTCATCTGGACCTGGAATGCGACAGCTATCGCTTCGTCTGTTTGCGAGTAAGAAAGGAACGCGTCGAATCTAGGGCCGTTTGGGGTGTCTCCCAATTTGCTCCGCCAACGCATCCCGTCATCGTTGCCGAATGGCAAAACCCCTGTCAACAAGTCTCAGCTGGGATGGTGCAAATCCGCCGCTTGAGGGCCGACGACATACGAGGTCCTTGTTCGGTGAATCAGGCGATGGTGCCCTCCGGCAAGGACATCTCTCGCGCGGTCAGAGCGAGCTCCATCGTTCGCGTCGCCTCCGTGTGGAAGGCTGACGCGCTCTACAGTACGCCGATGCGAGTCGGCCTTCTCCACGGGCAGCGTCCGACGGCTGTGCGGCACCTCGGCCCAGGGGTTTCGGTATGGCTCGGCTGATCGGGCCCCAAGCGTCGCTGCTCGACGAGTTGGCGGAGTGGCAGGAAGACGTTCTCGCCGCCGGGCCGGGTGGTTCGCTCGCGCTTCGGGTCCGCTGGCCGCGTGATTCCGGCTTGTCCACCGTCCTGGCGGCTGCAGCGGCCGGGCCGGTCGATGGGTTCGTGCCGGTGGTCATCGATGGAGAGGCTCTGGCGGCCGAGCGTCAGGTGGCGGGCGTGTACGAAGTGATCTCTGCGGCAATGTCAGAGCCGGTCATCGATCGCGCTCTGTCGAAGCTTGGTCTCACCCGGTTGACGTTGGCGGCGGGCTGGGGATTGTACGCCCTCACCCTGTTGAACCCGCCGACCGCACTCGTCGGGCTGGCCATCCAGGCTCTGTACGACCCTGTCCTCCATCAGCTGGAGGGGCTCACCCGACGATCCGAGTCGCTGTCACCCCTGTCCCGGACGGTCAGCCGTCTCGCCGCTGCGAGCGCGGCTCAGCCAATTCTGCTGGTCATTGACCACGCCGAGACGGTCGATCCCGCGGTAGCGGCGCCGCTGTCGCTGCTCGTCCGCCAGGCCGGCTCGCGGTGCCTGGTCGTGATCGGCGAGCACGGGCGGTCCGCGTTCGGCGACCAATTCGCCCTTGCCGCTCGGCTCGGTGCCGACCGCACGACGGTCTACCCGCTGGATCTCGAGCTCGACGCCGATGATCTGGCGGCCATGGCGCGGGCCGAAGTGCCGGAGCTGGAGGACGCTGAGATTGCCGTGCTGGCGGACGAGTGCCAGACCCTCGGTGCGCTGGCACGGGTGCTCACCACCCCGGCGCTTGCACCGGGCACCGCGATGGCTCGAACGATCGCCGACCTGGACGTCCGGCGGCTTGCGGCGCCGGACGACACACACCCGTTGCCGCTGATGGTGTCCCTGGTCGCGAAGCTGGGTGGCGGCATCCCGGTCGACGCACTTGTTCCGGTGTCCACCGCCGTCGGGCTGGACGCCGGAAGTGATCTTCCCGAGGGGTTGATCCGCCAGGCTGATTGGGCCATCGTGCCACAGTCGCTGCGTGCTCGGGCTCTTGACGGAGCGGGGCTTCACCTGTCCCTGTCCACCGTTCAGTCGGCGGCGAAGGCGGCCCTCGATGCGGTGGTCGATCGCCTGCCTGATCCCGGCGCAGGTGCGTGGCACGAGGACGAACTGCGGTGCGCGCACCTCGCGGTGGCCTTGTCTGCGTACCTTCCTGCCGACACCCTCGTTGCCGCTGCGGCGACGGTTGCCCTGAAGTCCGACAGGCTGCGGGGCCTACCCCCCGTCTCCTCGAGTTCAGCCGTCGCCGTGCTGCAACGATGCGACGCGGCAGGCATCGAGGCACCCGAGGTGGAAGGCCTGCGCAGCGAACTCATGGCAGGCCCCGAGGCGACCACGGTCATCGACCAGATCGTGATGGCCCAGAGTGCTCAGCTCACGTCTCGTGCCAGGCTGGCGACCGCGATCGAGGCACACAGCCGAGTGCTGGCCACTGAGTCGAGGGAGTGGGCTGATCGTCAGGTGTCACTGCAGTGGCTGCTCGACCAGGCTGCCAGGCTCGACGCTCTTGACCTCGACCGTGCTGACCGCGCTGCCGCGGCCTGCGGCATCGCGCTCGCGGTCCGCCGATGGGCGCCGGATGCCGCAGTCGACCTCCTTCCCCGTGCAACTCGAGAGCTACCGGCAGACGTCATCGACATGATCGCCGCCGCCAAACGGGTCCTGGAGGGCGACACGACGTTCCTGGAGTTCGCTCTCATCGCCCGGTACCGAACCCTCGCCGACCAGCAGCCCCCGCTGCAACTCGTCGAGCGGGCAGAGGTGCTTGCCGTCCTCTGCGACCTGCTCGCCGACACCCACCAATATGGCGAAGCCGTCCGGCGCTGTGGCGTGCTGGTCGAACTGCGCGCCGTCGTGTTGGGTAGCGATCATCCGGACACGCTGGCCACCCGCGGCAACCTCGCCTCCTGGTTGGGCAGGATGGGGAGGGTGGAGGAGGCCGTCGAGGAGTGCCGCCGGCTACTGACCGACCGGACGCGGGTGTTGGGTGGCGACCATCCGGACACGCTGGCCACCCGCCACAACCTTGCCTACTTGTTGGGCAGCATAGGGAGGGTGGATGAGGCGGTTGAGGAGTTGCGCCGGCTGCTCACCGACTTCACGAGGGTGTTGGGTGGCGACCATCCGGACACGCTGACCACTCGCGGCAACCTTGCCTACTTGTTGGGCGAGTTGGGGAGGGTGGAGGAGGCGGTCGACGAGTTCCGCCGGCTGCTCACCGACCGGACGCGGGTGTTGGGTGGCGACCATCCGGACACGCTGACCACCCGCCACAACCTTGCCTCCTTGTTGGGCAGCATAGGGAGGGTGGATGAGGCGGTTGAGGAGTTGCGCCGGCTGCTCACCGACTTCACGAGGGTGTTGGGTGGCGACCACCCGAACACCCTGACCACTCGCGGCAACCT
>JAGQSP010000212.1 GCA_020439485.1 Acidimicrobiales bacterium
GTTGTAACCAGCGCGATCGCGGCCAGGCCGGTCAATACGTCAGCGCCGACGACCCCCATTCCGGCCTTCACGCCGGCGGTGGGTCCGCCCTTGGTGCCGACTTGAACGATGGCGACCGATATCGGGCCTGGCGCGGCCACGGTCACCAGTCCCAGGAGCAGTCCGAGCGTCAACAAAGTCATGCGGAGATGATGAACGGTCCAACACCAAAGATGCGCTCGTGTCGGCGGCTCGAACGCTATGCACGCCGTATGATTTACGTCTATGGACGCTATAGACCGCACGATCATCGGTGAGCTGATATCGGATGCAAGGATCTCCGTCACCGATCTGGCGGCACGCGTGCACCTGAGCGTCTCGGCTACCTCGGACAGATTGCGCCGCCTGACGGGTTCGGGGCTGGTGCGCAGGTTCACCATCGACATCGAGCCCTCTGCCGCCGGCCGGCCGATCGAAGCCGTCATCGACCTACGCCTGCCTCCGGATGTGGACCTAGCTCACCTGGAGGAGCGCTTGGCCGATCTCGAATCGATAGTCAACGCAGCCCATATGACCGGCTCGTTCGACATGCAGCTGAGGGTGGCGACGGCCGACATCGCCGAACTAGACGAACTCTTGACGACGCTGAAGGACGAACTGGGGGCCGTCGAAACGAACACCAGGCTGGTGTTGCGCACGGTCAACGGCTTTCCCAGGCCGGCTGCACTCAGGTGACCACCGACCGCTCTTCGGGATACTGCTGCCACACCCCGGACTCGACGATGCGCCTGATCCTGGCCACGGCCTCGTAGACGTCGACGTGGCCGATATAGAGCGGTGCGAGCCCCAGCCTCAGGTTGTCGGGGGCTCTGAAGTCGAGCAGTACCTTGCCCCGTTCTATGAGTGCCTGGCTCAGCTGCCACGCATTTGGGTGGGCGAGCGCAACGTGTGATCCCCTGACCGCTGGGTCTCGTGGCGTTTTCCACTGGAAACCCAGTGGGGCCAGGTCGCGGTCGTAGAGCCGCTCGGCCAGCGCCATCAACGAGACCGACACCTGCCTGATCCTTTCCATGCCAACTTCGGCGACCATCTCGATTCCTGGCTCGGCCGCTGCCAGCGACAGGATCGGCATGGTGCCCGCGTGGAAGCTTCGGATGCTTTCGGTCGGTCGGTAGGCCGTCTCGAAGTCGAAGGGTGCTGCGTGGCCCCACCAGCCACGAACCGGGTTGCTCAGGACCTTCTGCAGGCTCCGGTTGACGTAGATGAACGCGGGAGCACCCGGCCCGCCGTTCAGATACTTGTATGTGCACCCGACGGCCAGGTCGACACCGGCCGTCTCGACGCTGAAGTCGACCGAACCAACCGAGTGGCTCAGGTCCCACAAGACGATGGCGCCGGCCCGATGCGCGGCCGAGGTGATGGTCTCGAGGTCATATGTGAAGCCCGACTTGAAGGTCGTGTGCGACAAGCTGACCAATGCTGTGTTGTCGTCGAAAGCGGCGCAGAGAGCCTCGACGGGCCCGTGGATGCCATCGGACGCGATGATCTCGACGTCACAGCCACACAGTTCTGCCACCGAGTCGAGTACGTAATAGTCGGTGCCGAAGTTGAGGTCGTCGGTGACGATCTTGGTGCGACCGGGTCTGGCCCTCACCGCGGCCAAGGCCAGCTTGTGGAGGTTCACGGAGGTGCTGTCCGAGACGATCACTTCGCCCGACTCGGCGCCGATTATCTGGGCGATGGTTTCGCCCACCTGAAGCTGTAGGTCCCACCAGCCCTCGTTCCAGGAGCGGATCAGCCTGTTCGCCCATTGGTTGTGAACGGCGTGGTCGATGCGGGTGGCGGTGTCTACCGGAAGCCGACCCAGCGAGTTGCCCAGCAGGTAGATCTCGTCGGGGTCGTGATGAACGAAGCGCTCACGCCAGTCGGCCAGACCCGAGTTGCGGTCGGCGGTGGTGGCCTCGACCAGTAATGGGTCGCGAGGTTTGTCGTCGTGGTTGGTAGATGATGAGGTCACCCGACGAGTTCTAGCGCAGCCAGGACCCACTCGGTCAGATCGCCGGTGATCTCGGATGGGTCCGGGAACTCGATCTCGATCAGGTCGGGGCTGAAGTCGAACAGTTCTATCCGTGTGTACATGGTGAACTCGAGATCTTCTGGCACCGTTTCGCCCGACTCCTCGGCGATGTTGCGCAGCATCGCGGTCATGTCGAACAGCATCGACTCGGAGCGCAGAAGGCCCTCGTCGTCGACGTCGAAGCCCAGCATGATCTCCAAGTCGAGCATCTCTTCCATCACCGATGCCATCATCGGGTCGTCTTCGAGTCCGGCGATGGCTGTGAACGATTCGAGTCCCTCGGCCGCCAGCAGGTTCCGCAGCGTCACCGTGCCCTCGTAGTGCGTCGTCGGAACTCCGCGAACCTCAGACGGCGTCGCGGTGCCTTCGATGAGGTCGGCCATCAGGGCCAGATCGAACCATTGGTCCACCGACGTCATTTGCTGACCCGAGATCTGGCTCATCACGTCTTCGGGCAACAGGTCGCCCGCCATCTCGACAACCTCTTCGGTCCTGATCTCGAGCCACCCATCGCCGAGCTGCGGCAGGCTCGGATTGGCCAGACCCGCCGCCACATCGGGGTGGGCGAACAGGGGAGACCGCAGGTATGCCACCGTGGCGTCGCCCTTCATCTCCATCACCAGGTCAGACGGATCGATTTCGCCGAGCTCGGCGAGCATGCTGTCGTCGAGCATCGCGCCCATGTCCATGCGCAAGTCGAACGCATCGCCGCTCTGAACGCCCTCCATCAGAGGTCGTTGGCCGCCCATGTAGAACGACTCGCCGTCGGCGGTCATGGCCATCTCCATGAACATGGCCATGCGCAGGGTCTGGACATCGCTGCGTTCGACGGCGGCCAGTAGCAGTGGTTCGGCGGCCGTTGCAGCCGGCCCGCCGCCGTTGCGGGCCGCGCTCCCTGCCTGCGTCGTCGTAGTTGTCGACGGCGCGGCGATCGTCGGCGGTGGGGCCGCTTGGGTGGTCGAGGTCACCTCGATGGTGGTCGTCGTGGTCGTGGGCGCGGGTACGGAAGTCGCAACAGGGCCAGAACCTGGGGTCGTGC
>JAGQSP010000213.1 GCA_020439485.1 Acidimicrobiales bacterium
CCCAGTATGCAAACGGGGTGGGACAGCCAGCCCGAGCACGCTGCGCGTCAGCCAGAACGGCTGACGAGATCGAGCTGAGTCCCGACCTCCACGCCCAGGCCTGCGAGGTTGCCCTTGGGCACTTCGAGGGCCGCCGAATAGAGCGCGTCGGCGCGGTAGATCGGGCAGGGCTCGGCTGGACAGGGCTCCATGTCGGCCGTGGCGACCACGACCCCATCGGGCGAAACCCAGGCGATGGACAGTGGCATCACGGTGTTCTTCATCCAGAAGCCGCCGTCGGTCGGTTGGTCGAACACGAACCACATTCCGTCCCAGCCCTGCATGTCATCGACGAACATGAGGCCCTGCCTGCGCTGGTCTGATGTTGAGGCCACCAGGACATCCAAGAGCTCGGCCTGGGCAGCAACCCGAACGGTCCCCCATCCGAAGCCATCGAAGGGCACCAGAGGATCGACGATGGCGGCGGGAGCCGACTCGACGACCGTGGTCTGCGGGGCCGCTGTGGACGCGACGACGCTGGTCGCAGTTTCGGCGGTGGTGGCGCGTGCCGAGTCGGCGGAGTCGCTGCCTGTACAGGCCGACACGAGCGAGACCACAGCCAACAGCGTCGGCATTGTCCACCGAAGCGCACTCATCCCTGCTCCTGTGCGGTCGTGACCGTGGTCGATACATCGACGGGCGTCGAGTCGGGCACGGTGGTGGTCGGGTCCTGTTCGGTGCCGGACGTGACATCGGTTGCCACGGTGGTGCTGGTGACGGTGGTGCTGGTCGAAGTGGTTGTGGTCGAGGGGCTGATGACCTCGCCCGGATAGCCCTCGGGGGCCACGAACGAGCCGGGCTCGACGTCGCGATGCGCATCCACCATCACCTGGCGCCAGATCTCGGCGGGCCACGATCCTCCAGTGATCGGATCGGATCCGGCGACCCCGGTCATCGAACGGTTCGAGTCGGGGAAACCGACCCACACCGCAGTGGTGAACCGCGGCGAGAAACCGACGAACCAGGCGTCGCGATAGTCCTGCGTGGTACCGGTCTTGCCAGCTGTGGGCACCCCCTCGATCTGTGCCCTGGCGCCTGTTCCGGCGGCGACGACCCCCTGCAACACCTCCACGACGATGTCGGCGGTCTGGCGCGACATCACCCGGTGCCCGGTGGTTTCGAACCTGCTGATGGTGACTCCCTCGGAATCGACGACCTCCAGCAGGATCTCGGGGTCGTGGCGCTCGCCTCGCGAGGCAAACGTCGAATATGCGGTGGCCATGTCGAGCACCGACACCTCCTGTGTCCCGAGCACCAACGAATGCACAGGATCGAGGTCTGCCTGGATGCCCATCTGGTGGGCCAGCTCTGCGACGGGACTGGGCCCTACCTCGAGCATCAGCTGGGCGTATGCCGTATTGGACGACACGGCGGTAGCCCTGAACAGGTCGATCACACCGTGTGAGGCATCGGCATAGTTGTGCACGACCCATGGCTGGCCATTGTCGAGGCCCGGGAACTCGAGCACCGAAGGAGAGTCGAACTGCGAACGCGCAGAGATGCCGGCCTCGAGTGCCCTGGCCAGAACGATGGGCTTGAACGACGATCCCGGTTGTCTGCCGCCGCCGCCACCGTCGACGCCTAGCGCGAGGTTGACCTGCGAGGTCTCAAAGTCGCGACCGCCAACGAGGGCGCGTATGGCGCCGGTGTCGTCCAACACCACCACCGCAGCCGTCGGCTCATCTGCAGAGTCGAGCACGGCGGTCGCGGCCTCGAAGGCTTGGGCTTGCAGGTCGAGGTCGATGGTCGCAGTCACCCTCAAGCCACCCTGAAACAGGGCGGCTGAGCCGTGTCGATCGGTCAACTCGCGCCTGATCATCTCGACCACGTAGCCAGCGCCAGCTGCATCGGCCTTGGGCGACAGTTCGACCGACGAATTGGGTCGCCTCTCGAGCGTGTACGACTCGATCGGGGTGTCCTCGGCCTGCACTCGCTCGGCCGCGGTGATGTAGCCCTCCTCCAACATCGCGTCGAGCACGGTGCTGCGGCGGCGGTACGCCTCGTCGACCTGGCTCTCCCGGCTGATGTCGGCCGCCTCGGGACCTCGGATCAGGCCTGCGAGGTAGCTGGCCTGCGCGATGTTCAGCTCTGAGGCGTTTACCCCGAACCACACACGGGCGGCAGCACCGACGCCATAGGCACCGCGCCCGAAATAGATCGTGTTGAGGTAGCCCTCGAGGATCTCGTACTTGTCGGTTTCGCGCTCGAGTTTGATGGCAAGTGCCGCCTCCTTGAGCTTGCGGATCAATGTGCGCTCGGGCGACAAGAAGGCGTTCTTGACGTACTGCTGGGTGATGGTCGAACCGCCCTGCAGCGAACCCGAGCTGCGGATGTCGGCCCACAGGGCTCTGGCAATTGCAACCGGGTCGACCCCCGGATGGTCGAGAAACCCCCTGTCCTCGGCAGAGATGACAGCGTCGACCAAGATCGGCGAGATCTCCTCGATGGTGAGGGGCACCCGGTTCTGCTCGCCGTGGAAACGGGCGATCTCCTCGCCGTCGCGATCGACCACGATCGTGGTCTGATCCGAAACGGCCGACGCGTCGGGCAGCTCGATGCGCCCGAGGATGTGGACGAAGCCGGCGACGGCGGCGATGAAGACCAACAGGCCGTAGTAGAAGAGCCGTCGTACACGCCTGGCCATCGCCGACCCGCCGCGGCCAGAACGCGACGCGCCCAGCTTGCTCTTGGCCATCGGGCTATCCGAGCACGATCCGACGCAGCAGGTGGTGCCAGCCGCAAGATGCGCAGACCTCGACCCGATACGCAGCGAAATCGCCAGACCGTTGGCGGTATCTATCCAGCTCGGTATCGGTGAGGGCGAGCTTGCCGCTGGCGGGCAGCCTGGGGCCGAACACGTAGTGGATCCAGGCGAGACCATCGAAGTCGCAAACCGGGCAGGCGCCACCGTCGGGGGTCTCACAGTTGCGGGCTACACGAACCAGCTCTGGATGTGCGTCGCAGACCTCGTGGCGCGCGATGCGGCCGGCCTCGAGGTCTGCCAGCAAGGCGCGTCTTTGCAATCGATAGTCGACGTCGCCGGTGCCCGAGGCGGCGTCGGTAGCTGCGATGCCGGGGTGGAAGACCACGGCGAGCAGGGTAGCGGCCTGCGCCCCGAACGCCAGGCCGCCCCGCCTGCATGCCTCACAGATCGGTTTCGGCAGCTTCGAACCAGGCCAGGACCCGTCGCTCGAGTTCGGCGACCTCGTGTTCGCCCTCGTCGAGCCTCCACCTGCGCAACTCGTCCAGGACCGCGCCCACCTCGGGACCACCAGGCAGTCCCAGGAGCTTCATGACCTGGGCACCGGAGAGCTCTGGTCCCAGCCGCGTCAGATCTTCGCGGCGGGCGAGGCGTTCGACGGCGTCGACGAGCGACTTGGCGCTTTGATCATCGGCCACGGCAGCCACGCAAGCGGCAGCACTGGGCCAGTCGTCGCCGGCTTGTGCAACAACCCTGCGCGCCTCCGCATCCCGAGGCCGAGACGCGCTTACCCAGATCGCCGTGGCCAGTCCAAGCGATGCAGTTCGACGCTGATCAGAGCGTGAGTAACGCAAGCGCCTCAGGCACTCGACTATGGCTTCGGCGTCGCCGAAGCCCACGCCTCGACCGAAGAACACACACCGGCGGGCGAGGACGCGGTCTGCTCCGAATGCTGCGGGCACTGCATCGATCGAGTCGGCCAGGACA
>JAGQSP010000214.1 GCA_020439485.1 Acidimicrobiales bacterium
GCTCCCCACATCCATATGAAAGGGCCGTTGTGATAGAGCGGCCCCGGCATCACCATCGTTTGACCCGCGGCGGCGCCGATGCGTTCGGCCCGCCCCGCCAACGCTTCGCTGTAGATCGCGGGGTCGCCGGCGACGATCAGCTTGGGTCGACCCGTCGAGCCGCCGCTCGTCGGTGCCTTCCACGACGGGCTTGCCACATCTGGCAACGGCGTGTCGTTTGCGGCGATGGTCTGACCGTGTGCGACGAAGGGTCGTCCGGCGTACTCGTGACCCACGACCACGGCCGAGTCGGCCAACTCGACGATGGCGTGCAGCTCGGCCTCGGGCAGACGCGACGACACCGGCTGGGGAATGGCCCCGACCTTCCAAGCCGCAGCGCACGCCAACACGTACTCGAACGAGTTGGGCGAAGCGATGGTCACGAACGAACCCTCTCGGGCCCCCAGTTCGGCCAGGTGGTGAGCCATGTGAGTCGACCAGCGATCTAGTTCGCCAAAGGTCATCACCGACCCGTCGTCCAGCGTCACCGCCGGCTGCTGGGCACGCCTGGAGCCGAGCAGGCCTATGACCGCCGGGAACGTCAGCCCGACCAGATCGTCCACCGTTTGGGCGTTGCCTTCCTGGTCCATCAGCGCAGCGCCGATCCGGTCGACCGCTTCAGGAACCGCCCATGACCGGGCCGTCCGAGGTAGTTGCGGTCTCTGACCACCCACGAGCCTCGGCTCATGACACTTCGCGCTTGGCCTGTCACTTCCATGCCCTCCCAAACCGAGTTGTCGATGTTCATGTGGTGCTGGTCGACGCCGAGGCGATGGGTGACCTGTGGGTCGTACACGACGATGTCGGCGTCGGCGCCTGCAGCGATGACGCCCTTGGTGCCCTGCAGCCCGAAGATCTTCGACGGTGTGGTCGAGCAGACATCGACCCATCGGGTCAACGAGATCTCGCCCTGCACGACCCCTTGGTGCAGCAGATCCATGCGGTGTTCGATGGTGCCGAGGCCGTTGGGTACGGCCCGGAAGTCGTCGACGCCCAGCAGCTTCTCTGCGTCGCAGAAAGGGCAATGGTCGGTCGATACGACAGACAGGTCGTCGGTCGTCAAGCCCGTCCAAAGGGTGTCCTGGTGGTGGTCGGCCCGGCTGCGCAGCGGGGGAGAGCAGATATGGCGCAGCCCGTCGAGACCGTCGCGATCGAGGTGTTCTTCCAGCGACAGGTACAGGTACTGGGGGCAGGTCTCGGCGAAGACGTTCATACCCCGATCGCGAGCGGCCACAACCTCGGCCAGCGCATCTGCGGCCGACAGATGCACGATGTACAGCGGTGCCCCTGCCACGGTGGCCAGGGCGATGGCACGATGGGTGGCCTCGCCCTCGAGCACCGCGGGTCGGGTCCGTCCGTGCCACACCGAACCCGTCCGGCCCAGGCTGGCGGCCTGGTCTCGCAGCACGTCGATGGCGATTCCGTTCTCGGCGTGCATCATCACCAGGGCGCCCGTTTCGGCGGCGACCTGCATGACTCGCAGGATCTGCCCGTCGTCTGAGTAGTAGGCGCCCGGGTAGGCCATGAACAGCTTGGCGCTGGTGATGCCCTCGTCGATGGCCGTGCGCAGGTCCTTCAACGACTGGTCGTGAACGTCGCCCATCGACAGGTGAAAGCCATAGTCGATCGCGCAGCGGCCAGCCGCCTCGGCGTGACGCTCTTCGATGGCGTCCATCACCTGGGTGCCCTTCAGCTGACCCACGAAGTCGATGACGCTGGTGGTGCCACCCCACGCCGCAGCGGCGGTGCCGGTCTCGAAGTCGTCGCTGGAGGTCGCCTCGGGCGTCATAGGGAGTTGAAGGTGGACGTGAACGTCGACCCCGCCCGGAATGACGTAGCAGCCCGACGCGTCGACCACCTCTACATCCCCACGGGCGGCCGATTCGGCTACCTGAGAGCCAGGCGCCAGTACCGCAGCGATCTTGTCGCCCTCGACCAGCACATCGGCGAGACCCGATCCGTTCGAATTGACGACCGTTCCTCCGGTGAACAGTGTTGCCATGTGGCGACTGTATCCCCGGCTCAGCGGTCGCTCGAAGTGCGGCTGCATCGGCCGGATGTTCCGGCCCTCGTAGGCGGTGCAACACTTTGTTGAAGCGACGTAGGCTGGGCAACGTGACCGTGACTCAACCGATGCCTCCCGACGATGCTGCTCGCGCTTTGGGCGTGAGTCTCGAGATGGTCGATGCCGACGTCCGCGACCGTGCCGTGCAGCGCTTTCGCGAGAATCAGATCAGGCTTCCGACCTTTGCCGAGCTGGCGAACCCCGACACCATCCCCGCCGATGTTCGCGAGGCCTTGGCGAGCGTCGACCGCGACGGCCCCGATCCACGCAACCTGTTTCGTGTTCACTGGTACAACAACCGTCAAGGCGGCATCGTCGATGTCCCCGAGCACATCGAGCTGCCGTCCGAGCTGACCGGGGTCGACGCCCGAATCGTGCTGGCTCTGGGCAACCGGTTTCCGATGATCAACGCCCACAAGGTGCAGGCCGCGTATGCGTGCCTGGTGCCGTCGATAGTCACCGGCCGTTTCGACCCCACCTCCAGCCGCGCCATCTGGCCCTCGACCGGCAACTACGCCCGCGGCGGTGTCGCGATCAGCAAGATCATGGGGTGCCGCGGCGTCGCCGTGTTGCCAGAAGGCATGAGCCGCGAGCGCTTCGAGTGGCTCGACCGTTGGCTCGACGACCCCAACGACGTCATCCGCACCTACGGCACCGAGAGCAACGTCAAGGA
>JAGQSP010000215.1:0-884 GCA_020439485.1 Acidimicrobiales bacterium
GTGCGGCCCCGATCCGGTCCAAGTGCCCTGTCCCGGCGCCCCGCTAGGGGCGCCAGGGACAGACACTTCGGCACGGGGCGGTGGAGGGGTCTTTCGGCCCTTCGCACACGGCGCCGCGAGGGTTTCAATCGGTGAACGAACCCCCGGGGAGAAGGTAGGGGACACATGAGTGTCGACAAGGTCCGCAACGTCGTTCTGGTTGGCCATTCCGGCAACGGAAAGACGAGCCTGCTGGAAGCAATGCTGCTGAGGGCCGGATTGATCAATCGCCTCGGACGCGTCGAGGACGGCAGCACCGTGGGCGACTACGACGTCGACGAGAAGTCGCACGGGCACTCGCTTGCGCTCTCCACAGCCCAGATCGAATGGAACGGCTACACCGTCAACGTCCTCGACACGCCAGGTCATGCCGACTACAAGGGCGACGCCCTCATGGGACTCAGCGCCGCCGATCTGGCGGTGTTCGTCATCGACGGCGTCAGCGGGGTCCAGTCGCAGGATCGGGTTCTGTGGCGTCACGCCGAGCAGATGAAGATCCCCAGAATGCTGTTCGTGAACAAGCTCGACCGGGCCCGCTCGTCGTTCGAGCGCACGCTCGGCGAGATCCGGGAGGCGTTCGGCGCCCACGCCGACCCTGTCGAATACCCCATCGGCGCAGAGTCGAGCTTCCACGGCATCACCGACCTCATCACCGATGAGGCGTTCGTGTACGACACCGGCAAGGCTGCCAAGGCACCCATCCCCGAAGACCTGGTCGCAAAGGAACACGAAGAGCACGAGCACCTGGTCGAGGAGGTCGTCGAGCTCGACGACGAGTCGCTGAACGAATACCTCGAGGGCCACGAACCCTCGGCCGAGAAGCTCGAGCAACTCCTGCACGAGGC
>JAGQSP010000215.1:979-4563 GCA_020439485.1 Acidimicrobiales bacterium
GGCGACCTGGGACCGGTGCTGGCCGAGGCGGGCGACGATGCTGTGGCCCTCGAAGCCGATCCGTCGGCGGCCGCGGTTGCGTTCGTGTTCAAGACCCGCGTCGACGACTTCCTGGGAACGTTGTCGTTTGTGCGGGTGCTGTCGGGAACCATCAGGTTGAACGACGAGCTGGTCAACTCCCGCACGGGCGGCACCGAGAGGATCCGCCAGCTGGTGGTGCTGAACGGTGCGGATCATCGCTCGGTCCCGTCGGTCTCGGCCGGGCAGGTCGCCGCTTTCGCCAAGCTCGACGACACCGCAACCGGCGACACTCTGGCCGCCGGGCAGGCCGTGATCGCCCCGGTGCCTGCACTTCCGACCCCCGTTTACAGCGTGGTGATCAGGGCTGCGCAGCCATCGAACGAGGACCGGCTGGCGTCGATGTTGAAGCGTCTCGAAGCCGAAGACCCCACCCTGGCCACCGGGTTCGACCCGACCACCAGGCAGACGACCTTGTCGGGTGCGGGCGAGACCCACATCCAGGTGGCCATCGACCGTATCGAGCGTGCGGGTGTGGAGGTCCTGACCGAACCCACCAGCGTCGCCTACCGCGAGACGCTTGCCGGTTCCGTCGAGGTCGAGGGCAAGTTCAAGAAACAGAGCGGCGGCCACGGCCAGTTCGGTGTGGCAAACGTGCGATTCGCTCCGCTCGAGCGCGGCGCAGGGTTCGTGTTCGAGAGCGAAGTCCACGGCGGGGCGATCCCGAAGAACCTGATTCCGGCGGTCGGCGCCGGCATCGAAGAGGCCATGGGGCGCGGCGGCAAGCACGGCTTCCCCCTTGTCGACATCGCAGCCGTTTGTGTCGACGGCAAGTACCACTCGGTCGACTCTTCGGAGATGTCGTTCAAGATGGCCGGGTCGTTGGCGTTGCGAGCAGCGATCGACTCGGTCGGGACCGTCGTGCTGGAACCGGTCAGCGAGCTGACGGTGGACGTGCCCAGCGAACACCAGGGCGAGGTGCTCGGCGACCTGAACTCGCGGCGAGGACAGGTGATGGGTTCTGTACCCGACGGCGACATGGTTTCGATCCAGGCCGTGGTGCCCACCGCGGAGGTGCAGCGCTACGCGATCGACCTCCGGTCGATGACCGGCGGCACCGGAGCCTTCTCGATGACGCACCACGGCTACCAGCCCGTGGCCGAAGCACTGATCAGCCGAGCCGCCACGCAGTGATCACTGCCGGCTCCTTTGCCGAGCCGGTCCGCTGCCGACAAAGCGGGTGTGCTGAAGCTGCGCTCGTTGACACTCGCCGCACGCCCGAGGTTGGCCGGTCTGGTCTGGACCGGTGACGATCAAATAGACCTGGGCACCCTGTCACTGGGCGACGCGGTCACCCTCCGAGGGCCAGGCCGAGCCACCCATCAGATGAGGTTGGGCGCTGCGTCGACCACTGGCGAAGTGGCCGAGTGGCGCTTCGTCGAGGTCGACGCTCGTGGAGACCTTCCCATCGAGGTGGCGGTTGCCGACACAAATGGCGAGGTTCACCACACCGCCGTTTCGCCCTGCCTTACCGTCTGGGCTTGGCCCGATGCTGCGGGCTCGACGCGCTTCGACAGCCGGGTCGAGTTGGCCTGCGTGGACGGCACCGACCCGTTGTGGTTGTCGGAGTGGCTTGCGAAGGTCTGCGGGCTGCTGGACTGGAACCAGCAGATAGCGGCCAGCAGCGACGTCTATGCCACGGCGATGCCAGACGAGCTGTACTACGAGCACGTGCGCCGCAATTTCGTCGACCGGCTCGCAGCACCACGAGCAGCTGCTTATGCGACCGGTACCAGCGTCGACCATGAGGATCGACGGTGATGGTGTTGGCGTGTGGTTTCTGGTGGTGCCGGTGAGATGGATGAGATAGTCGCCGACTTCTTGAGCGAGTCGAGAGAGGCGCTCGACGCCATCGACGACGACCTGCTGGCCCTGGAGCGGGGCGCGGCTGATGCTTCGGCCATCGAGCGGGTCTTTCGCAGCGTCCACACGGTGAAGGGCACCTGTGGGTTCTTCGGGTTCGGGCAACTCGAGCAGCTGAGCCACGCGGGCGAGAATCTCCTGACCGCAGCACGCGATGGCCAACACGAACTCGGTGCGGACTCGATCGACGTGCTGCTGAAGCTGATCGACCGAGTGCGTTCGGCGTTCGTGATCATCGAACAGACCGAGTCGGATGACACCCTCGCCATCGACGATCTGACAGATGCGATCCATCAGGTGCTGACCCGGCCCCGCATCGGCGACGTGTTGGTCGAGGCCGGAGCGGCCGACCGAACCGACGTCGAAATCGCCGCCACCGAACAACAGCTGGGTGACCAGCGGCCGATCGGCCAGATCTTGTCCGACCAAGGCAAGGCCGACATCGAGCAGGTCGAGAGCGCGGCTGCGACCCAGGTCCGCTCGGGTGGTGGGGCGACCCTGAGGGTCGACGTCGCACTACTGGACCAGCTCATGAACCTGGTGGGCGAGTTGGTGTTGGTGCGCAACCAGATTCTCGCCAACGACGACGCCGGTGAAGGCGCTCAGTCCGACGGCGCAGCCCAGCGGCTGAACCTGATCACCAGCGAGCTGCAAGAAGGCGTGATGAAGACCCGCATGCAGCCGATCAGCGCTGTGTGGCGCAAGCTCCCACGCATCGTCCGGGACCTGTCGAAGCAACTCGGCAAGCAGGTCAAGGTCGAGATGATCGGCGAGGGTACAGAGCTGGACAAGACGATCATCGAGGCCCTCAGCGACCCGATGGTTCATGTGATCAGAAATACCGTCGATCACGGCATCGAGGCGCCGGAAACCCGTTTGGCCGCCGGTAAGTCGGCCGAGGGCGTGCTGACGATGAGGGCATGGCACGAAGGTGGCCAGGTCAACATCGAGGTCAGCGACGATGGCGGCGGCGTGAACCTGGACCGGGTCAGGGCGGTGGCGACCGAACGCGGGTTGGTCGACGCCGAACGGGCTGCGATGCTCAGCGACAACGAGGTCGCCAACCTGATCTTTCTGCCGGGGTTCTCGACGGCCAAGACAGTGTCGAACGTGTCTGGTCGCGGCGTGGGCATGGACGTGGTCAAGACCAGCATCGAGAAGATCGGCGGCTCGGTCGAGGTTCGCACCAGGACCGGCCAGGGAACCGCATTCAGGTTCAAGATTCCGCTGACCCTGGCCATAGTGCCGGCGTTGGCGATCGGCTGCGCCGGCAACTGTTTCGTCATCCCACAGCTGAGCCTGATCGAGCTGGTTCGCCTCGACGGCTCGAGCAGATCGGGGCGGATCGAGTCGGTGCATGGCTCGCCCGTGTATCGCCTGCGAGATCGCCTCCTGCCCATCGTGCATCTGCGCGAGCAGCTGGGCCTGCCACCGCTGGCCGAGCAGGGTGTTACCAACATCGTCGTCCTGCAGGCCGACGAGCACGAGTTCGGTCTGGTGGTCGACGAGATCAGCGAGACCCAGGAGATCGTCGTAAAGCCGCTAGGGCGACTGCTGCAGGACATCCCTCACTATTCGGGAGCAACGATTCTGGGCGATGGAAGCATCGCCATGATCATTGACGTCATGGGTCTGGCCCAGGC
>JAGQSP010000216.1:0-1096 GCA_020439485.1 Acidimicrobiales bacterium
GGCAGCTCGCGCACCCGCCTGAGGGCCGTGTAGGTGGCGATCGTTGCGGTGATGAAGGCCTCGGCCACTTCGGTGGACCCGGCCGATCTGCCGGGCAGTTGTTCGACCAGCGCGACGATCGGGCCTACGTCGATGCGGTCGTAGGCCGAGCGATCGAGCAACGACGCAGCCACGAAGGACCGATTTCGCTCGGCGACGTAGCACAACACCGTGGCCATGACCTTCAGGTGATCCGGTGCTGGGGCATCTTGTTGTTGTGATGCACCGACGTTCCAGTCGTCGGCAAGACGCCGGCCGAGGGCCTCGAGTATTCCGTGTACGGTCAACCCCCAACGGTGGAACGTGACGCGCGACATCTCGACCTCGCGGGCCAGCGACGACATCGACAGCCCTCCCCTGCCGTCTCGCCCGAGTATTTGGGCGGCCGCGTCCAGCAGCGCCGGTGGTATCGCTTCAGCTCGGCCTTCGGAGTTGGTCATTGGCAAGACAGTATGGGACCAAAGTCCCTAATTCGGCCAATGGGCAAGGCGCGGCTCAACAGCGGCCCCGACGGCTCCGATGGAGAGTGGAAAGTGCAAGCGCAGTGAGACGCGAGGAAAGGACGGTCCGATGACCTTCATGCCGTGGGAGGACCGCTACAAGCTCGGGGTTGGCCCGATGGACGCCCAACACAGGGGTCTGGTCGACGCGATGAACAAGGTTCACGACTCGGTGTCGGCCGGTGCCACCGGCGCGGACCTGCTCCGCATGGTCGACAGCCTGGCCGCGCTGACTCAGCGCCACTTCGCATCAGAAGAGGCATACATGCAGTCGATCCAGTTCGCAGACCTGGAACAACACCGCACCATCCACGGCTTGTTGATGCGACAGCTCACCGAACACCGCGAGCGCATCGCCAAGACCGGCAAGCCCGACCCCAAGCTCTTCAGCTTCTTGAAGCTGTGGCTTCAGTCGCACATCTGCGGCATCGACGCCAAGTACGCCAGGGCCAAGATTCCGGCCGCCAACTCTATTTGACGACCAAGATCGAGCAGGGCAACACGTCGACCAGTTCCTCGGCCGAGTTGCCCATGATCAGACGCCGGATGCCACGCCT
>JAGQSP010000216.1:1168-3475 GCA_020439485.1 Acidimicrobiales bacterium
TTGGGCACGTGCAGGTTGTGCGGATCGACGACTACCCCCTCGTCGGCCAGCCACTTCTCGGTAGCGACCAGGTGTTGTGAACGCTCGATCTCGATTCTCTGATCGAGCCTTTCGAGGTCGGTCTGGAAGAACGCCGAGTTGCGCAGGTCTTCCTCGCCCCAGTACTCCCAGGTGTGCACGAAGTCGAGGTCGCAGCCGATGTCCTCTGCCATGGTCGAGCCCCAGTCGAGCAGCTTGCGATTGAGTTCGAGGCTGCGCTTGGACGGGTTCACGGCAACCAGGACCCGGTCGGTGTGGTCGGTCTTGGGCCGCAATATCAGCAGCGGGACGGGGCACGTGCGCACCAGGCGTCTGGCCGTCTTGATGGCACCCGGCTCGTCCTCGGGGGTGATGACGACCAGGTCGTATCCGCCCGCCAAGGCGTACTCGTTGATGACGTCGGTCCTGTTCCCGGTCTGGACGACCACCTCGATCTGGTGGCCCACCATCGCAGGGTCTCGCCTCAGCGCGTCGAGCGACAGGCGTGCCACGTGAGGGTGACCTGCGGTGACCACGTCGAGAATCGTTGTGCGGGCATCGTCGGCAGCCAACGCAGCGATGCGGCGCATGGCCAACTCGTTTCCCCGCTCGCCGAACGGGCAGTACAACACGTTGTGGATCTGTGACATCGGCACCTCGCCGACGAAGAGCCTAGACCTCCAGGGGGCGACTGGGATCTGCTATCCATTCACTGAGGCTGCCGTCGTATACGGCCACGTCGGGCCGACCCAGTATCTCGGACAACACGAAGGCGTCGCTGGTGGCAGCGATGCCACCACCGCAATAGCTGATCACTCGACCCTGTGGCCCCAGGTGTGCGAACTTGGCCGCCAGCTCGTCGGCCGGCAGATAGCGGTGCGTGTCGGGGTCGACCAACGACACCGCAAAAACGTTGGTTGCACCCGGGATGTGTCCAGGTCGACCATAGCTGGGGTCTGTGCCGTCGTGGTTCTGGGGCGACAGTGCGTTGACGATGCAGGTGCCGGCGTCTTCGATGGCCGCCTCGACCTCGTCAAGTCCCACGAACATGCCCGGACGAGGCCTGGCTACGAAGGTGGCGCTGGGCGGTGTAGCAGCGGCACCGTCGGCCACCGCGAACCCCTCGGCCTTCCACGATGCCAAGCCTCCGTCCAGCACAGCACATTCGTCGAAACCGAACGCCTTCAGCATCCAGAACACCCGGGTGGCCCACATCGTGAAGCGGCGGTCGTACAGGACGACCCGGGTTCCCTCGCCCACCCCGACCGCCTCCATGGCTGCGGCGAAGCGCTGGGCCGAGGGCACCGTGAAGCGCAGCTCGGAGTCGGGATCGCTGAGCTCGTTGGCCAGGTCGACGTAGGCCGAATTGGGGATGTGCTCGGCATCGAACGCGGCGTGAATGGGCTCGGCCGAGAAACCTCCCGCTACCGCAACCAGATCGACGGTGCACTCCAGTATTCGCAGGTCGGGGTCGTCCAGGTGTTCGGCCAACCAGTGCACATCAACGAGCGAATCCATCCCGTCTTTCTAGCGCCCAGGCGCCAAAACCGCCGACACCCTCCAGTTCTGGGGTCACCTTCCGGATCTGGGGTCGGATTCGAACCGCCGGCGGTCGAGATTCGACCCCAGATTCCGAGGATGGGGCGGGGCGGGACGGGGCGGGGCGCGCCGCGGGCTAGGCCGTGTAGCCATCCATACGGGCCAAGACCTGCAGCATCACCTCGTCGGCGCCTCCACCGATGCCGGTGAGCCGGTTGTCGCGCAAGAACCGTGCCGTCCAAGTCTCTTCGACATAGCCGATGCCGCCGTGGAACTGCATGCACCAGTCGGCGACCTCGCGGACCAACCGCCCGGCCTTCAGCTTGGCGACGGTGGCCTGCCTGGTGGTGTCCTGCCCGTCGTCGTACATCTCGGCGATTGAGTGGCAATAGACCCTCAGCAGGTCCAGTTCGGCGGCCAACTCGGCCAGCTTGAACTGGATGTACTGCTTTGCCAGCAAGGGTTCGCCGAAGACCGTGCGCTCGCGCAGGTAGCCGGCGGTGCGTTCGAGGGCCCGCTCCATGGCACCGACCGCGCCATAGGCACCCCACATCCGCTCGACCACGAACTGGGCCATCTGCTGCTGGAACCCGCGACCGATCTCGCCGATGGTGTTGGCGACGGGCACCCGACAGTCGTCGAAGCTCAGCAAGCCGGTGTCAGATGCGCGCATTCCGAGCTTGTCGAGCTTCTTCGAAACGCTGAACCCAGGTGCCGATGTGGGTACGATTATCTGGCTCATGCCCCGAT
>JAGQSP010000217.1 GCA_020439485.1 Acidimicrobiales bacterium
TCGCAGCGAGGCGGTCATCGTCGGCGATGTCGAGGCCATGGCGTCGACGCGCACTTCGACCGCCAACCAGACCTTGGCCGACCGCGACGCTCTGACGATTGCCGGGGCCGCGGCCGTCGGTCTCGAGAGCTACTCCGAGAGCCTTTCCACACCCGTGGTCGACCTGTCTCCGCCCGGATCGCCCGGGCCCGTACTGGCCGTCGACCGGCGCCACCGCATCGCGGGGGTGGACTCCACAGACCACCTGGGCCAGCTGTACCTGACGTTCGTCAACGAGAATGGCAGTTGGCGGGTGCAGGCCGACGATTCGCTCGTGACCATCGGCATATACGGCGAACGCGAGCTCTGGGAGCTGGCTGCCGTCGACGTCGTTCGCTCGCAGCGAGCGGTGGTGGTCGGCTCGGGTTCGCGAGCGCGGCTCGAGCAGTTGGCGACACTGTTGGAGCAGGCGATCGACCGGTTCGACCAGAGTTGGCCTCGGCCCTGGACGGGCAAGGTGGCGATGATGGTTCCGCGCGACCTGGCCGAGGTCGAGGCTTTGCTGCACCCGACCATCGACGCTTCGAAGTTCGTGGCCTTCACCACCCTCGATATCGAGCTCGGCGCAATAGAGGCGGTTGCAGAAGGGTCGGCGCAGGGCTGGAACGTGGTGGCTCCCCGGATCGTGGCTCAGGAGTCGAACCTCTCCAGGCGCAGCACAGAGCGCCAGGTCGAGGTCTTGGTGCACGAGTTGGCACACGTGGCCTCGGTGCGCGACTCGGGCCCGATGACACCGCTCTGGATGCACGAAGGCCTGGCCGACTGGGTCACCCAAGGTCGCCCGCTCGGCACCGCGGGTGACGCGGTCGAGTTTCCAGACCTGCACCTGTTCCGAACAGGCACGGCGTCTCAGATCGCTCGCGTGTACGACCAAGCAGCGCAGACCATGGCGCAGTTGGCGGCCACGTTTGGTCCCGACGCCCCGTTCGACTTGTTCGACCGGGTGGGCGGCGCTCGATTGGTCGTGGGCAACAGCGACGTCATCTTGGCTCAGACCGTTCACGACTTGTTCGGGGTCGAAATCGGCAGCCTGGTGTCGCCCTGAACCGGCGCTTCAGGCGGCGAAACTAGGCTTGTCGCGTGAGCGACAACCTCGAACGGCTGTGGGCAGGATGGCGAGCCGCGTACATGGTCTCGGGAGTTGGCCCCCCAGCGATGGCAGACGAGCCTGCCGCCATCGAAGCCCACGCCCCGCAGTGCGTGATGTGCCAGGTGATCGCCTCGGCATCAGAGGTACCCACCAGGCACGTGCATCAGGGCGGCTTGGCAGTGGTGGTCATGAACGCGTTTCCCTACAACAACGGACACGTGTTGGTGCTGCCCCGCCGTCACGTCGACAGGGTGGAGGCCCTCGATGACGACGAGCGCGCCGAGTTCTGGCAACTGGTCACCGACGCCACCACGGCGCTGCGGCGGGCCTACCAACCCGACGGCATCAACATGGGAATCAACGAGGGGCGAGCGGCGGGTGCGGGGCTGCCCGATCATCTGCACGCCCACGTGTTGCCGAGGTGGTTCGGCGACACCAGCTTCACCACCACTGTGGCGGGCACTCGCGTCATCCCCGAAGACCTGGAGGCATCGGCGGCTCGCATACGCGACGTCTGGCCTCGATGATCCGCTGGAGGCGATGTTCATCCGGATGCGCTCGCGACGGCGCTAGGGTTTCGCCCCGATGACCGCCGACGACCAAGAGCCAGACGAGCAGCCCGACCTGGGTGAGTTGCGCGACGAGCTGCCCGAGGATCTCGACCGCGGCTTTGTCGGGCCATACCAATTCCCCGACAACAAGCGGCGACGGGTGCCCGGCGTCTTGTACTTGCTGTTGGCGGCTGCGGCGTTGGCGATAGCCCTGATAGCCGGTGATGACGCGGTGCTGGTCAACCGGGGGTTTGTCGTCGGTGCCATCGGCCTCGGCGTGATCGGCATCCTGCACATCATCACCGCGGTGCCGATGAAGCGCGACGAGAACGATGCGCTGGTGATTGCCACCCGTGCCGTGGGCTTTCCGGTGGGGCACGCGTCGGCCCAGATGGGGTGGCGCGGTTTTCGCAGCCGCCCGACTTGGCGGGTGCTGGTGTACTCGGCCGAGGACCCGCCCGACCAGCGCGGGCTGGTGCTGATAGATGCCTACGACGGCCGGGTCATCGACCAGTTGGTCGAAGAGAACCCCGAAGACTGGTCGTCGTTCGCCACCGACCACGATCAGTGACATCGGGGCCTGCGGCCAATAGATTTGATTGTTGATCTCCCGAGGAGAACCACATGTTCGACGGAAACTGGCGCCAAGGCGTCGATCAGGTAGTGCGGCCGATGGGCCGCAACCTGCACCGAGCGGGCGTCACCGCAGACATGCTCACGGTGCTCGGCCTGTTGATGTCGGCCGCGATGGCTGTCGTGGTCGGAATGGGCTATCTGCAGCTGGGCCTGGTGCTGTTGGTCGCGACCGCCATCCCCGACCTGCTCGATGGTCCGGTCAGCAAGGCGGCCGGCACCTCCAGCAAGCGGGGTGCCTTCTTCGACTCGACCGCAGACCGTGTCACCGACGCAATGCTGCTCGGCGGCATCGCCTGGTACCTCGCCAGCCAGCCGGGCGCGGGTCGCATCGCCGTGCTGCCCTTCGCCGTCATGGCCTCGTCCTCGCTCATCAGCTATCAGCGCGCCAAGGCCGAGTCGCTGGGTTATGAGGCCAAGGGCGGCCTGATGGAGCGTGCCGAGCGCATCATCGTGCTCGCGGTGGGCCTGTTGTTCGAGGGGCTGCTGATCCCGGTTCTTTGGGTGTTGCTGGTAGGCACTATCGGCACCGCGATCTTCCGGTTCCAGAAGGTGTGGAAGCAGGCCAGCAAGGACCGCCCCGCACCGGCCCCACGCGAGCGCGACGTGTGGCGCACCAGGCGCAGGGCACGCGATCAGCGCCGCGCTGCCGTCAACCGCCGCCGCAACAGCCGCAACTGACCCGCCGCCGCCAAGATTTCGCATGCCAGCCGCCTCGGCCAAACTGACCGTCGGCGCGTACCGAGGCGCTTCGGCGGTGGCCAAGGCGTTGCCCTCGGGCATCGCCCAGAACCTTCCCAGGTGGCTGGGCCCTGCACTGGCTCGCTCGATGTCTTCGCAGGCCCACATGCTGGGCAGGCACCTTCGCCGGGCTCAGCCGGGGCTCGATGGTGAGGCCCTGACCCGAGCGGTGGCTCGCGGGTTCGAGAGCTACGCCAGGTATTACGTCGAGTCGTTCCGGCTGCCCGACAAGACCCCCGCCGAGCTCGACGCCGGCATCGAGGTTCCACACTTCCATCACGTCTCGGACGCCCTCGAGCGAGGCAATGGCGTCATCTTGGCCCTGCCCCACCTGGGCGGATGGGAGTGGGCGGGATTCTGGCTGACCGCTGTGAAGCGGCTACCGGTGACCGTTGTCGTTGAGGCGCTCGAGCCGCCCGAGCTGTTCGAATGGTTCACAGGGCTGCGCAGCGAGTTCGGCATGAACGTGGTGGTCGCCGACTCGGGTGCGGGCACCGCGGTAGCCGCGGCGTTGGGCCGCAACGAGGTGGTCTGCTTGCTGAGCGACCGCGACGTCATGGGCGGCGGTGTCGAGGTCGACTTCTTCGGCGAGCGCACCCGCCTGCCGGCGGGGCCCGCAATGCTGGGTCTCAGAAAGTCTGCGCCGGTTCTACCCGTTGGGGTTTACTTCAGACCGGGCGGTGGGCATCTGGGTTTGGTGCGGCCTCCGCTGCCGCTGCAGCGTCGCGGATCGTTTCGCGACGACGTATCGGCGGGCACCCAGGCCCTGGCTCACGAACTCGAGTTCCTGATCCGCCAGGCGCCCGAGCAATGGCATCTGTTGCAGCCGAACTGGCCCAGCGATCAAGGCGCGGGCGGCTGAGGGTGTGCGCCGCGCTGGCGCACCTTCAACCTCACGTGACCGCTGGGCACGCCGTCGATCTCGACGCTGACCGTGTTGTCGCCCGGGCGGTCGAAGCGCAGCCCCAGCAGGTTGAACACCAACAACAGAGGAGTGGTGTCGCCCGGCTCGGCGTCGGGCCCTCTGCGTGCGGTTGTGACACCGCCCACCGGCCCTGGCAGCAGCGAGCGACCGTCGGCGTCGAGCAACTTGACCTCGACCCTGACTTCGCGGTTGTGGTCTTCCCAGCCGACCTCGAGGGCCAGGCACACGGACAGATGTGGATGGGTGACCGGGAACGCCCTGGCGTTGATGGTGTCCCAGGCGCCACCCGTCACATAGAGCTTGCCGTTCACCGCCTGAGCGTGATCGGCAAGGAACAACGAGGTGACGCGCATGGGTCCAGTGTGGCAGCGGTACCGCATCGGCGCATGCGGGCCTAGTGTTGGGCCAGCCATGTTCGAACGATGGGCCATGCGGCGCCGGCTGAAGCCCGCTCCACCTACACCTGCCGACCTGGAGCGCCTGTCTTCAGGACCTCTGCGGGTCGGCATCGTCTGCCCATACAGCCTCACCGTGTGGGGAGGGGTGCAGAACCAGGTTCTGGGTCTGGCGCGGGCCCTTTCGGCCCGCGGGCACCAGGTCAGGGTGCTGGCCCCGTGCGATGGGCCGCCACCGGAACCGGGCATCACGCCGTTGGGTGCATCGATACCAACCGACGCCAATGGGTCTGTGGCCCCGATCGCACCCGATGTCGCCTGCATATTGCGAACCATCCGTGTGCTGCGCGACGAACAGTTCGACGTGGTGCACCTGCACGAGCCCATAGTGCCCGGTCCGTGCCAGGCAGTGCTGATCCTCAACACCGTGCCTGTGGTGGGTACATGGCATGCGGCCGGGGGATCGCTGGCCTACCAGGTGCCTGGCGTCAAGGTTCTGGCCAACCGCGTCAAACGTCGGGTGGTCGTTTCGGCCGACGCACGCGAGATGGCATCTGAGGCTCTCGGGGGCGAGTACCAGATCCTTTGGAACGGAATCGAGGTCGACCGCTTTGCTCGGGGGCCTGCCCACGACAAGGACGGTCCCACCATCTTGTTCTTGGGCAGGCACGAGCCCCGAAAGGGCCTGGCCGTGCTGATCGAGGCCATGCAGTACCTGCCTGCAGACGTACGTCTGTGGGTTGCCGGGTCGGGGCCCGACACCGACGATCTCAAACGCCGTACCGAAGGCGACGGTCGCGTCGAATGGCTCGGCGCCGTCGACGAGGCCGAGAAGCTCAACCGGCTGCGCGGTGCCGACGTTTTCTGCGTTCCGTCGCTACGCGGTGAATCGTTCGGCATCGTGTTGCTCGAGGGCATGGCCGCAGGCACGGCGGTCGTCGCCAGCGACCTACCCGGATATCGCAACGTGGTGTCAACCGGCGACGAGGCCCTGCTGGTGGCGCCAGGCGATGCCAAGGCGTTGGCCTCGGGCCTCGAGCGTGTTCTAGCCGACGAGGTGCTGCGTCGGCAGCTGGTCGATGCGGGCCGGCTGCGTGCCGAGTCGTTCTCGATGGCGCGGCTGGCCGAGCGCTACGAGGCGATCTACCGCGAGGCCATAGTCGAAGGCATCTGAACCTCGCGGGGTGCGCCACGCGACACCGTCGACGGTCGTAGACTTCGACACCGTCGTGAACACACCAGACTCAGCAGTGAACAGACCAGATCCTGCACTCATCAAAGCCAACTACTCGCGCTCTCAGCGGCTGGCCATGGCGGTGTTCGCCGTGCCGTTCGTGGTGCTGGCGATAATCCTCGTGCTACTGCTTCCATGGTGGCTGGGCTTGATCATCGCACTTGTGGCGCCGGCCGCCTACGTCCTGTGGCGCCTCAACGGCGCCGAAGCCCGAATCGTTCAGTCTGTTCGGGGCTTCGAACTCTCCACCCTGGGGCCAGATCATGTGGGCGCAGCCCGGCTCGAGAACCTGGTCGAGGGGCTGATCGCCTCGGCCGGGGTTCGCGAACCCGCCCTCTATGCCGTAGAGGACCCCGCGGTCAATGCACTTGTGGTGGGACGTTCCGGCGACAGGGCCGCCCTTGTCATCACCACGGGCGCCCTCGACGCGTTCGATCGGGTCGAGCTGGAGGCCGTGGTCGCCCAGCTCCTGGTGCAGATCCGCACCGCCGACGTCGTTCCTCGCACCGTTGCTGCCGCCCTGCTGGCGCCTGTGGCTTCGATGGCTGCATCGCAGTACGACAGGGTGGTCGGCCGCATCGTCGACCCCGACCGCAGATTCCGCAACGATGCGTTGGGTGCCGCTATCACCCGGTACCCACCTGGGCTGGTCGCCGCTTACGAACGCGTCATGGCGTCCAGCACCAAACCCGCCGTCAGCCCACACGTCGTCGAGCATCTCTGGATGGTCGGCACCGGTGAAGGGCTGGGTACGCATCCGCCAACCGAAACCCGCATCGCCGCCTTGCGCGAGCTCTAGAAGCCCGCCGGGCCAGACCCGGCGCTCGACTGCCTCATCTCGTCTTGGAGTACTCCATGTCCACCCCCTCCACCACCGCTGAGTCGGCGCGTCCAGCCCGCTCGCTTCTCGCGGTCCGTCTGGCCGTCGCCACCGTGGCCGTGGTGATCCTCGCCGCTGCCTGTGGCGGTGGCGGCGACGATTCGTCCTCGACGACCGTGGTCGTCGACGACACCCAAGCCACCACCACATCCACCACGGTGGCACCGCCAACCACCACGACTTCGACCTCGACCACCACCACCGAAGCGCCTGCGCCTGCATCGTTGCCGCTAACAGGTCAGGCGGTCGGTGACGAGGCAATCGCCCTGCGCCCGGCGTTGGCGGTGAAGATCGACAACGTTTCGGCGGCCAGGCCCCAGGCCGGTATCAACCAGGCCGACATTGTCTACGAGGAGCGTGTCGAAGGTGGCCTCACCCGGCTTCTCGCCGTGTTCCACAGCACCGACGCCCCCGACCTGGGGCCGGTTCGTTCGGCGCGTTCGACCGACGTTCCATTGCTGACACCGCTCAATCAGCCGCTGTTCGCGTGGTCGGGTGCCAACGAGGCCTTCGCCAACCTCATCCGCTCCGTGGCCATTCGCGACGTGGGGTTCGAGGCCCAGCCATCGGCCTACGAGCGTCGAGCGGGCCGAAGGGCCCCCAGCAACCTCTTCACGTCCACCGACGCCCTTTGGTCTTTGACCCCGGTCGAGGGTGACATGTCTCCCCACGCCGCCTTCAGCTACAGGGCTGACGGCGATCCAGAGCCCGTCGGCGAGGCGGCGTCTGGTGTGGCGGTCAACTATCGCGGCACGACCGCAACCCACACCTGGTCGCCCGAGGTTTCGGGCTGGGTTCGCGAGCAGAACGATTCGCCCCATGTCGACACAGACGGCGTGCAGGTGGCCCCGGAGAACGTCATCGTCCAGTTCGTTCAGTACCGCGCCTCGGGCCAGGTCGACTCGGCCGGCTCAGAGGTGCCCGAAGCCGAGCTGGTGGGCTCCGGCGATGTCTGGGTCTTGATGAACGGGCTGGTCGTGGAAGGCACATGGTCGAAATCGAACGTGACCTCGCCCACCGTGTACCTCGACGCCGACGGCAGCGAGATCTTGCTGACACCGGGCTCGACCTGGGTTCTGTTGGCCGAGCCCGGAAGGGCAGAGCTGCTCTGACACCTGAAGGCCGGCGAGTTTTTGTGCCGGCCTTTTGAACCGTTCCGGGTTGGTGGTGCGTATTCAGTGGCACACGACACCTGGAGGGGACGATGTCAGTATCGAACAGGGGCCTGGCCATTGGCTTTGCAGCCGTGCTGCTGTTGGGGGCATGTGGAGACTCGGCCGAGTCCGGAGATACGGCCGATGCGGATGTGCCGACGACCACACAGGCCACCGCCGACGACTCACAAGCTGGTGACGGGCCACCGATGGCGCCGGCCGAACTGTCGGTGTCGGACCAGGTGTCTGACGGAGTACACGTCGTCATCGACTCGGTGACGCTGCCAGCAGACGGTTATGTGGTGATCCACGCCGACGGGGGTGGATCACCAGGCGCAGTCATCGGCCACTCCGACCTGCTGCCCGCCGGTGAATCGGTGGAAGTCCAGATCCATCTCGACTCGCCGCTCACCGAATCGGGCACCGTCTTCCCGATGGCACACATCGACGTGGACGGCGACGGCGTGTACGAGTTCAACCCACCCGATGACACAACAGACGGGCCGGCGCTCACCTCCGATGGAGCGGTGGCCGTGCTGCCTGTCGACATCGAAGTCGACGCCGATCTGGACATGCACGGTGGCGACGACGCGGGCGATGGCTCGGCCGCCGAACCTCAGTCTGGGTCTGCCGAGATCGTCATTGCCGGTTTCAGCTTCAGCGGACCCATCACCGTCACCGCCGGAACGACGGTAACCATCACCAACGACGACACGGCCGATCACACCTGGACCTCGACCACGGGAGCCTTCGATTCGGGCACGTTGGGCCCTGGTGAGACGTTCGAGTTCACCTTCGACACGCCCGGCGATTACGAATTCTTCTGCGCGATCCACCCGGGAATGACCGGAATGGTCACCGTGGTGCCGTGACCCGACCTGCAGCTAGACCCGAGACGACGAGGTGAGTACAGATAGCGCCCAGAGCATCATCACTCAGCTCAGCAGGGATCATTCAGAGGCACTGCTGAGCTGGGCCAAGGGCCGTTTTGCCGATCAGCGCGACGCCGAGGAGGTTGTGGCCGACACCCTCGTCAAGGCGTGGAAAGCGATCGACCGCTTCGACCCTCAGCAGGGTTCTCAGCGTGCGTGGTTGTTCGCCATCGCCAAGAACGCGGCGGCCGATCACCATCGCAGGTCGCGACGGCACCTCCACTCGGTGCCCGTGGCCGAACCCGACATGGGATCGCGGTCAGACACCGAAATCGATCGGCTGGTCGAGACATCCCATGTGCTCGACGCTCTGCGGTCGCTGTCTGCCGAACATCGATCGGCCGTGCTCGACGCCTACTTGGGCGGGCTGACGACGTCACAGATCGCAAGCAACCAGCAAATACCGACGGGTACGGCGAAGTCGAGGCTGTACTACGCGCTGAAGGCGATGCGAAGCCACCTGGAAGAGCGAGGAGTTGTCAGATGACGTCTCGACACAGCGCCGACGACCAGTTTCGCGAGTGGTCGGGGGCCTACGTACTCGGTGCCCTCGAACCCGACGAGCGTGCGATGTTCGAACGGCACCTCGGCGACTGCGCCGGGTGCCGGGCAGATGTCGCAGCGTTCGCCGCGCTTCCCGGGCTGTTGGCCAGGGTCGACAGCGATTCGGTCTCTGGAACGTTCGCCCAAGACCGAATCGCCGATATGGCGATTGCAGGCGCCCGGTCTGAGTACGCAGGCGCGTTGCGCTCGGCACAGCGCTGGCGGGTGCTGGCGATTGCAGCATGTTCGGTGGCGGCGGTTCTGGGCTTGGCCACGTGGAGGGTATCGAGGCCCTCCGATGCCCCTGCGCCGGCCGCGGTCGAACTCGCCTTTGTTTCCGATGCGACCGGACGCGTCGCCATCGAGGACAAGGCGTGGGGTACCAGCATCGAACTCGAACTGAGCGACCTGCCCTGGCGCGACCAGTACCAGCTGTGGACCGTCGCTCAGAACGGAGGTTGGAGCCTGGCGGCCTCATGGGGTCCGACCGCCGCGGGAGCAGCCAGGCTCACCGGCGCTGCATCGGTCGGTGCCGCGACCCTCGACCGGGTGGTCATCACGTCGTCCGACCGTGATGACATCGTGCTGGATGCCCAGGCCTGATCGCCCGCGATCACCTGGGCTCTTCGTCGATGCTGTGGCGGGGGCCGTTCGACCACCAAGCGTCCACCCTCGAGCGGTGGTCGTCGGAGCGGAACTCGACCTTCACGCCCGGCGATTCGGGCTCGATCTTGGCGGTGAACCCTGGGTTGGCGACCGCCCACATGACCGTCACTTGGCTGGGCGACACGGATATCGCCGTCGAACCGCCAATCAGGTTGAACGTCAGCACCTGCGCGGCCTGCGTGGTCGTGGTGGCCTGCGTGGTCGTCGTGGTGACCTGGGTTGTCGCTGCCGGCGTTGTTGTGGTGGTCGCCTGCGACGTGGACGTCGTGGCCTGGGTGGTGGACGTCGTGCCCTGGCTGGTGGGCGTTGTGCCCTGGCTGGTGGGCGTTGTGGCCTGGGTTGTCGCCGACTCGGGTTGGGTGGTCGTGCTGGGAGCCGAAGTGTCTGTTTCGACTTCCACGATCGACGTTACGACCACCACTTCGTCGAGTCCCGACGGGGTTATCGACAGGGGCGAAGCTGCGGCAGTGCCGGGCGTCTGGCCCGAGGTGGCCAGCAAGACGTTGGCGGTGGGAATCGGATCGCCCAGTTCGTCATCGACGATTGAGACACCTGCCCATGCCACGGACACGGCGGCGCCGCTGCCGACGAGCCACAGAAGTGCGAATCCAGCGGATTTGATCATGTTCTGCATTGTGAAGGGTGCATCCTCATGCGCCGGTTTAGCGAACCCTAAATGGACCCTAAAGGGCACGCGGGACGGGGTTCGATCTCGTAGCTTCGCACCATGGCATCGGTTTTTGTGGTCGAAGACGACCATCAAATCAGAGGATTGGCAGTGAGGGCGCTGGCTGCGGCTGGTCATGTGGTCAGGGCCGAGTCCTCGGCCATGGCCGCCCTGCAGGGCATTGTCGACAGCGCCCCAGATGTGGTCGTGCTCGACCTCGGCCTGCCGGACATAGACGGAAGCGACCTGTTGCTGATGCTCAGGGCGGTTTCTGAGGTGCCGGTCATCATCGCCACCGCCCGCGATGACGAGAACGAGATCGTCCGTCTGCTTGACGCCGGCGCCGACGAGTACGTCGTGAAGCCATACTCTGGCCCTCAGCTCGAGGCCCGGGTTCGGGCGCTGCTGCGACGAGCGACCATGACAGGCCAGTCGCGCCTCATCGAAGTGGGCGGCATACGTATGGATCTCAGGGCCAGAACTGCTGAGGTCGACGGTCAGCAGGTGACGTTCAACCGCAAGGAGTTCGACCTGCTGGCGTATCTGGCCGAGAACGCAGGGTCGGTGGTGACCCGCGAGGATCTGTATGCCCATGTTTGGCGCGAGCCATATGGCGGCGCCGACAAGACCATCGATGTACACCTCTCGTGGGTGCGTCGGAAGCTGGGCGAGTCCGCTGCCTCCCCCCGCTACCTCCACACCGTCAGAGGGGTCGGTGTGAAGCTCGTCGACCCGGGCGACCAGACGTGAGGCGGCGCCTGATACTGGTTTTCATGGCGGTGTCGACGATGGTGGTCACCGCCTTCATAGTTCCGCTCGGGTTCCTGGTCAGGCACACGGCCGAAGATCGCGCCATCGACGCGGCCCGCTCGGAGGTGTCGGCGGTGGTACCCGTGCTGGCCGCTGGCGCCACCCGCGAGCAGGTGCAGTCGGCGGTGGGTGCGACCAGGGCCGGGGCCGAAGGGCGCTTGGCGGTTCTGACCCCCACCGACTGGTTCATCGGCGAGCCGTTCGCCCTCAGTGCTGCGGTTCAGTCGGCGCGCACCGAAGCGTCGTCATCTCTGGCCGAGACCGAAGGCGGCGTCGAGATGGTGGCGGCGGTGATCACCGGTGCCGAGATGGCCGCAGTGGTCAGGGTCTTCGTCCCTGACGAGGAGCTCTACCGAGGCCAGTGGCGAGCCTGGCTGGCCCTGCTGGGAGTGGGCGTGGCCCTTGTGGCCATCTCCGTTGTAGTCGCCGATCGTTTGGCGGCCTCGGTTGTGCGCCCCACCCAGGCGCTGGCCGGTGCTGCCCGCCGGCTCGGCGAGGGCGACCTGGGTGCAAGCGTCGAGCCTGAGGGCCCAGACGAGCTGGTCGAGCTGGGCACGGCGTTCAACGACCTCGGCTACCAGGTGTCGTCGATGTTGGCTCGGGAGCGAGAGTTGGTCGCCGAGTTGTCGCATCGCCTCCGAACGCCGCTGACCAAGCTGAAGATGCGCGTTGATCAAGTCGGCGACGTGGCCCTGGCCGGGCAGCTTCGCGACGACGTCGATGGGGTCACCCGCGAGGTCAATGCGATCATCTCCGAGGCGCGTGGCCTGCTCGACCGAGACCGGCGCTGCGATGCCACAGCGGTTGTCCGCGAGCGGGCCCTCTATTGGCAGGTTCTGGCCGAAGACCTCGAGCGACCTTGGAAACTGGTCGAGCCGGGCTCGTCGGCTTTTGTCGCGCTGACCGAGTCTGAGCTGTCCGCGGCTCTGAACGTGCTGCTCGAGAACGTATTCAGCCACACTCCCGACGGCGCAGCGGTCGAGGTGGGGGCCGTGGTCGATGGCGCTCGGGTTCGTATCTACGTCGCCGACGGCGGATCGGGGTTCGACTCCAGCTCGATCGAGCGCGGCGTATCTGGCGGCGGTTCCACCGGGCTGGGCCTCGACATTGCTCGCAAGCTGGCCGTCGACGCGGGCGGCGATTTCGCTGTGTCTCCCAGCTCGCTCGGCGGTTCAGAGGTGAGCCTCGACCTGCCCCTCCGGAGCTGACGCTCTGACGAGCATCTCATTCACCAGGGGGCGGCTGCTGGAGCGCAGTCGATACACCCCGGCCAACCGCAGCCAAACGTGCCGCTCACATGCCGCAACCAGCTGGGAATCCAGCTCGGTCCCAACCCCGCTGGCTGCATACAACCGAAGTCGACGCTTGTCCCCGGCCCCGGCAGCCAGTCCGGCCTGCAGGGCTCTCAAGTGCAGGTGCACGCCCAGGTTGGCGACGTCGTGTTCGCCCAGCCCGGCGCCGGCACCGTCCAGGTCGATCAGGCCCACCCTGCCCTGGCCGGCTAGCAGGATGTTCTTGTCGTGCAGGTCGTTGTGAACGAGGTCGAATCCACCGTCGGGAAGTGTGGGTAACGACTCTGCCACGCTGGCCATTCGGGTGGCCAGCTCGGGGTCGATCCACCCGACGATGGCAACGGCCTCCGACACGTCGGGTCTGGCCGCCGCCGCCAGGCCGACCGCCGTCGCGGTTCGGAGCCGGGCCAGTGCCGAACCGACCTCGTCTATCGCGGCCAGCACCGCCGTTTCGTCCGAACCGCGCATCAAGGCGTGCAGTGACACTCCGGGCACCGCTGCCATCGATACGGCCCCATCCTGGGTTGCCCCTTCGATTCGTGCCACCTGAACCCCGACGGTCTCGAGCAGCTCGGCCGCGCGCTGGTGCCTCAGCACCAGCCGGTTGGCCTTCGAAGGCTTCAGAACTTTGACGAACGAGCCGTTGTGGGTCACCACGGCCCGTCTGGCCACCCGGTAACCGAGCAACCGGGCGCCGCTCTCGAGCAGGGGCGCCAACGCCGGCAGAGTCGGGTCTTGCGTGGGGTCGACCGCGTCGATCTGTGAAGTCTCGGGGTCGAAGCGGCCCCAACGGCCACGCCGGTCGGTCAGCGTCCAGGGTCCGGTGGCGCGGCCCAGGGCGACAGGCCAGCGAATGGTGGGGTCGGTGTTCATCGGCCGACCCTGGCGGCCGGAGCGTCAGCGTGATCGATCGCAAGTTCGAGCAGCTGGGCAACCGTCTGCTCCCATTCGGGTTCTAGGTGGCGCGCCGTCAGCAGCGCCTGCTCGGCCAGCGCCACCGACGTCCACCATCGCAGGGATTGTTGGTCCAGGGCATGGCGGCCGGAGTACGCATCGACGGTTGCAGCGCAGAAGTCGGCCAGTGCCGAGCTGCGACCTGGGCGCACAGCGGCCGAGATGCTCTGGGCCACCAGTGTGCCGAGGTCGGTCTCGGGTCTACCGGGCTGGGCCCTCTCGAGATCGACGAAGGCGTAACCGTCGGCGGTTGCCATGACGTTTTTCAGGTGTAGGTCGCCGTGGATGAGTGTCGGGCAGTACACGTCGTCGGGGACTCTACGACCGAGAGCCCGAGCGAGGCGCAGACCGGGTTCAGCAAAGCTGTGCGACCAGTTCGACAGCACTTGCAGGCCCCCGCAGGTCTTGTTCAGGTCGGCGTGGGCGTGTCTCGCCGTTGGCGTGGTCGGCGATTGGATCGAGTGCAGGTGGGCCAACCTCTCAGCCAGGTCGACCGGTGGCGACAATGGGGTCTGTTCTGCGCCTACCAGCAGGTCGAACAGTTGAACACCGGCCAAGAACTGGTCGATCGACACCCTGTCGTCTTCCAGGGTGGCGACCGTCGATGGGGTGGTCACACCCGCGTCAGCGATCCGTTTCGCGATGTTGGCCAGCTGCTGTGCGCCGGGGCGGGCCGTGTAGCGCAACAGCCAGTCGTGTCGGGCGCCTGAAACGGTTGTGGCCGCGACATGGGCCACCAGCCTCCGCTCGGGCTTGTACCTCAGCACGGTCACGTTGCTCGCCTTGCCCGAGATCAGATCGCCCGCGTCGGTCAACGAAGCGAGCGAGCGCTTGATCTTGCGTGTATCGGTGTACCAGCGCAGCCGGCCCAAGCGCGCGTCGTTGGGCATCAGCCGCAGCACCGCCGAGCCGCCCAGCATGCGCACTCCAGCACCCAATGGTGTGTCTTGCATCCGCCGCGTGCCGGCCTTGGCGAATGCGACCCGTGCTCTGGCCGGGTCTTCGTAGCGCACCACATAGCCATGAGCGACCGAGGGGCCCGAGGTCACCTCGACCGCGATCACGGTGCTTTGTCCCGGCTTGTGGCGGATGTAGGTGGGGCGCACGGCCGTGCCGCCGTGCTGATCGTCTGTGCTCAGTGCGGTCACAGCCAGTTCGAGAGCCTCGTCCACCAGCGGATGGTTCACGACGCTGCCACCGCCAGCACGTTCGGCCCGTGCGTCAGGTGTACGTGATGGGTTGGTCGGAGCTCGGCCAGATCGCCATGGTGCACCACCAGGGTGGTGCGCCCGCTCGAGATGTTGCGAATCGCCTCGCAAACGAGCTGCCTGGCCTCGGGGTCGAGGCCGCTGAGCGGTTCGTCCAGCAGCAG
>JAGQSP010000218.1 GCA_020439485.1 Acidimicrobiales bacterium
AAGGACATGATCATCTCGGGCGGCATGAACATCTACCCCGCCGAGATCGAGGCCGCTCTCGAACTGCACCCAGACATATACGAGGTGGCGGTCATCGGTGTGCCGTCCGAAGACTGGGGCGAGACCGTTCTGGCAATCATCGTGCAGGGCGAAGGAGCAGGGCTCGACACCGATGCGGTGCAGGCCTATGCCCGCGAACATCTAGCCGGCTACAAGGTGCCCCGGCTGGTCGAGTTCATGGACGAGATCCCCAAGACCGGCTCGAACAAGATCCTCAAGCGCGAGCTTCGCGAGCACTTCGCCCATCTGGCGAGCTGAAGGCGGCCGGTTACCTAGTTGGACTCGACGACGGCCTTCAGGCTGGCGAGACCCTTCTCGAAGTCGGGTCCGACCATCTTGTCCATCGACTTGCCCAACAACCCCATGACCCGTGTCATCAAGGTGACCTTGCCTGTCATGGCCCACACGACGTCGGTTCCGTCCGCGTTCGGCGCTAGCGAGAACACGATGTCGTTGCGGGCTTTGAACGGCTTCAGGAACTGAAGGTCGATCTCGACCCGGTTGGGTTCGTCCAGGCCTGTGATGGTCATCGACCCCTCACCGACCTTGCGGTTGCCCTTCCAAGCCGACCTCGAGCCGACCTGACCAGTGGCGCCCGAATAGGTGTTCTGCATGTTCGGGTCCATGGCGGCCCATGGAGACCAGTCGTTCCACGTGGTCAGGTCACGGAGGCGCGCAAAGACGACGTCGGGCGCCGCACCGATGGTCGTCTCACGTGAAACTGTGTAACCGTCGCTCATTCGGTACTCCTGGTTGGGGTCGCAAGGAATCCCGATGATCCCACAGCGGTCAGCTGCGCGGCACCTCGATCCAGGGAACGTCCTTGTCTAGACGCGGTTCACCGGGCAGACCGAGAACCTGCTCGCCGAGGATGTTCTTGAGAACCTCGGTGGTGCCGCCCTCGATGCTGTTCGCCCTGACCCGCAGGAACGGGTGAATCGCGTTGTCGCCGACCATGTCGCTCGACTCGGGGCGCCTGAACGTGTAGTCGGCGCCGATCAGGCCGCCCATGCCGCGCATGTCGATGGCAGCGGTGTAGATGTCCTGGTTGAGGATCGCCCACATGGCCTTGCCCACCGAGCCCTCGGGACCGGGGTTACCCGAACGTGCAGCTTCGGCAGCCCTGGCGTTGGTGAGGCGGAATACCTCGGAGCGCACCCACAGCTTCATCACCTGGTCGAGGGCGCCGGGCGAGACGTTGTCGCGGTTCTCCCTGTATGCGTCGACCAAAGCGGCAATCGGGCCCGACCCACGCTTGGGGCGCGAGCCGCCACCACCGCTGCCGCCGATGGCGGTGCGCTCGTTCATGAGCGTCGTGAGAGCCGCCCGCCAACCCTCGCCCTCGGCACCGATGCGGTGGGCGTCGGGTACGCGGACGTCGGTCATGTAGACCTCGTTGAACTCGGCCTCGCCGGTGATCTGGCGCAGCGGACGCACCTCGACACCGGGAGCCTTCATGTCGAGCGCGAAGTAGGTCATGCCCCGGTGCTTTGGAACACTGGGATCGGTGCGTGTGACCAGCATTCCCCAGTCGGCGATGTGGGCGAGCGTGTTCCAGACCTTCTGCCCGTTGATGATCCACTCGTCACCGTCTCGTACCGCCCGCGTGGCCAGTCCGGCGAAGTCCGAACCGGCTCCGGGCTCGGAGAACAGCTGGCACCAGCGCTCTTCGCCGGTGAACATCGGACGCAGGAAGCGCTGCTTGACCGCGTCGTCGCCGTGGGTTGCGATGGTGGGCCCAGCGAGGTTCATGAAGAACTGCGACGGCTCGGTTGCCGGTGCGCCCGCCTCGGCCAACCGCCGGTTGACGACGCGCTGAAGCTGTGGGGCAAGACCGAGCCCGCCCGAGCCTTCGGGGAATTGGACCCATGCGAGGCCGGCGTCGAACTGATGACCCCTGAACTCTTGGTAGCTCTCGGTCTTGGGATCGTGCGCGGCGAGGAGGGTGTCGAGTGCAGCCTCGACCCGGTCCAAATCTGTTTCAGCCATGCTGCAAGTATGTTGCCGAGACCTGCCTCAGAGCAAGTGCAGAACGGGTTCAGCCGCGCGGTGCGTCGTCGGGCAGAGGGCCGGTCAGCGAGGCCCGTTGCGAAAGCTCGATCCAGTCGCCGTCGGGCAACCGCACCATGGCGAAGAATGCAACATCGCCCAGCCTTATGGGAGCTCGTCCCTCGGTCAACCCGTTGTCGAGGGCGTGGGCGAAAGCCGCACGCACGTCGGCGATCTGGATCGTCAGATAGCGCAAGCCTGCAGCGGCCATCTCGTTGGTAGGAGCCCGATGGGGTGCTGCCCGAACATCCAACAGCGTCTCGCCGATGCGCATGCCCGCCCCAGTTGGTTCGGCGCCGAGCGCGGCCAGCGCATCGGTGGTAGCGGCAACGTTGGTCGCGTCGATGCCGACGACCGTGCATATCCCGTCGGGAAGCGAAGCGGGCTCGACCATCTGAATGACAGTGCCATCGGGTGTCTCGACGCGGCCGGAACGTCCACCCGGCCCTGCGATGGTGAGGCTGCGGTAGCCCGTGGGTTCGTCCAGGGCCAGGTCTGCACGCACACTGTTGACCTTGCAGACGGCACCGTGAAGGTCGAAGCGATGCTGGTGCACCCCGCCGCCGACCTTCAAGAGGTGGTTGTATGGCAGGCCGACCTGGTCGCGCCAGAAGGGCTCGTGTTCGGCCCACCGATTTGTCTGGAACCCGACATCCACCGCCGGCTTGACGATTTCGATAGCGGCCATGATCAACCCCGTTTTGTTCACACGTCGTAGTCGACCCGCACCACCGCCGTGGTGGGAACAGACCTACACGTCAACACGTTTCCGGCCTCGACCTCGGAAGGCTCGAGGCCGTGGCAGATGTCCATCGTGACCTCGCCTTCGACCAGCCGAGCCATACAGGTCGAGCACACGCCGGCGCGGCACGAATACGGCACATCTGGGCGCTGCCTCTGGGCGGCTTCTAGGACCGTGTCACCCTCGAACACCGGAACCGTGGTGGTCTTGCCGTGGAGGGTGATCATCGCCTGGGCCACCGGCTCGGCCCCCGCCACAACCGGCTGGGGAGCGGGGCGGCCAAGCCGGCCCTCACCGGCGGTGAACAGCTCGTGATGGATTCGGGACGCGTCGACGCCGGCGCTGATGAGGCCGCTGGTGACCTCGTCGACGAGGCCCTGCGGCCCGCACAGAAATGCGTGATCGACGTTGTTTGGCAGGAGGTCACGCTCGATCATCTGGACTATCCGTCCAGCATCGGGTCTGCCGTCGAGCAGTTCGATCGCGCTGGCCTCGCGGGTGAATGCGTACCAGAGCTGGAAACGGCCCATGTACTTGTTGCGCAGGCCCTCGACGGCATCGAGCAACATCGTCGACGCCGTCGTCTTGTTGACGTATAGCAGTGTCACGGTCGCCCTGGGCTCGGCCGCCAGCACGGTCTCGGCAATCGACGAGATCGGTGTGATGCCAGACCCGCCGGCCACGAGCAGATAGGTCTTGGCGGCCTCGGGCTCGAGGTCGTGCGTGAACCTGCCGCCCGGTGGCATCGCCTCGATTGTGTCGCCGGCGGCCAACTCGGTGTTGGCCCAGGTCGAGAAGGCCCCACCGGGCACCAGGCGTATTGCGACCTTCAGCGGGCCGTCGGGAGCCCCCGAACAAAGCGAATAGCTCCTGCGTATCTCGGTGCCGTCGATATTGCGGCGCAGCACCAGGTGCTGACCGTGTGCGAAGGTCCATGTCTGGCCCGCTGGTGGCAGCAGTGTGACGGTGACGGAATCTTCGCAGTCGCGCTCGACGGCCGCCACGCGGCACGCGGCGAACCCTGTTGTACCTGTGGCGTTCACAGCGGCTTGAACCACTCGAATGGCTCCTTGCAGGCGTTGCACACATAGGGCGCCTTACACGCTGTGGCGCCGAACTCGGACTGACGGCGGGTCTGGCGCGACCCACATCTGGGGCACGCGACTGGCATGTCGAGCAAGACGCCCAGGTCGCCTGCGGAAACACCTGACGGAGGGGGAGCGATACCAGCAGCGGCCAGCTTGGCCCTGCCCGCTTCGGTGATCCAATCGGTGGTCCAGGCGGGGGCATAGGCAAAGCGGACGTCGGGCTCGTAACCGGCGCCGCGCAGAACTTCCTCGACGTCGTCGGCGATCTGCTGGGTCGCCGGGCAACCGGTAAACGTGGGGGTCAGGGTCACCGAAACTCGACCATCTGCGCCGAGCTCGACCGACCGCACCATGCCGAGATCGCCGATGGTGACGTGGGGCAGCTCGGGGTCGTCCACCGACTCGACCAGAGCCAGGGGTGCCTTGTCGGGAAGAGGGCTCACCACTTGGCCCCGGGGTGGGCGCGGGCCACTACCTGCATCTCTGCGATCAGGTACGAGAAGCTCTCAGAGTGAATGCCCCGGCGGCCACCGGTCGAGAAGGCGGCAGCAGCCAGGTCTGGGATGGCCAAGGTGGCTTCGGCAAGAGTGGCCTCGACAGACTCGGTCCAGCGCTTCTTCATCTCAACCGGGTCGGCCGCGACACCACTTTCGAGCAACGCCGTCTCGACCTCGTCGACCTCGAACAGTTCGGCCGTGTAGCGCCACAACCGGTCGACGGCGTCTTGGGTTCTGCGGTGGCTCTCGTCTGTACCGTCGCCGAGACGAATCACCCACGACCTGGCGTGTCGCAGGTGATAGGCGGTCTCCTTGACGGCCTTGCCAGCGATGGCGGCCAGAGCGGGGTCGGCGCTGGAGCGCATCAGGTCCCAATAGGCGGCGGCCCACGAGTCGTGAAGGAACTGCCTGACCATCGTCACGGCGAAGTCGCCGTTGGGTTGCTCGACCAGCAGGGGGTTGGTGAACTCGCGGTCGCTTCGGAAGTACGCCAGGTCGTCTTCGGTTCGGCCCTGGCCTTCGACCTGCGCGGCGTAGGTGAACAGGGCGCGGGTCTGGCCGATGAGGTCGAGTGAGATGTTGCCCAACGCCATCTCTTCTTCGAGTTCGTGGGCGTTGGTCAGCCACTGAGACAGTCGCTGGGCCAAAACCAGTGAACGATCGCCCTGGCGTACGAGGTATGTGAACAGATGTTGATTCACCCGAAGCTCACATGTGGTCGACTTCGGCGGGCAGGGGATAGTGCTCGGCGTGTCGATAGACCTTGTCGGCGGCCGGGTCGAACAGGGCGTCTGCGTCTTCGGGCTGCGATGCCAGAATCGCCGAGGTCGGGACGACCCAAAGGCTGACGCCCTCGTTGCGCCTGGTGTACAGGTCGCGGGCGTTCTGCACCGCCAGTTCGGCATCGGGCGCGTGCACGGTGCCGACGTGGACGTGGCTGGTGCCGCGCCTGGCGCGAACGAAGACTTCCCAGGCCGGGGCGAGATGATCCGACATCAGGCTGCGGCCTCTTCACCCGCGGCGTGCTTGGCGGCGTAGGCCTCGGCAGCCTCGCGAACCCACTGGCCGCTCTCGTGTGCGGCCACGCGCCGTTCCATGCGCTCGCGGCTGACGGGTCCGTTGCCCTTGACCGTCTGCCAGAACTCGTCCCATGGGGCGTCACCGGTTTCGTAGTGCCCGGTGTCGTCGTTCCAGCGCAGGTCGGGGTCTGGGATGGTCAGTCTGAGGAGATCTGCCTGGGGCACGGTCTGGTCGACGAAGCGCTGCCTCAAGGTGTCGTTGGAGAACCGTTTGATACCCCACGCCATGTTCTGTTCCGAGTTGGGCGACTCGGCGTCGGGTGGGCCGAACATCATCAGCGAAGGCCACCACCAGCGGTCGAGGGCGTCCTGTGCCATCGCCTTTTGTTCGGCGGTGCCGTTGCACAGTTCGAGCATGATCGAAAAGCCCTGGCGCTGGTGGAAGCTCTCTTCCTTGCAGATACGCACCATGGCCCTGGCGTAGGGGCCATAGGAGCAGCGGCAAAGAGGCACCTGGTTCGTGATGGCTGCGCCGTCGACCAGCCAGCCGATCGCGCC
>JAGQSP010000219.1 GCA_020439485.1 Acidimicrobiales bacterium
GACGATCATCGGTACCTTCCCACCCTCGACCGTGAGGCGCTAGAGGCTGCCGGGTTTGTCGTGCATTGTCACGAGGGCCCCACCCTGCTGGCAGACGACCGGTTGCTCGTGACCGGCGAGGTCGAGCGTTCGACGCCGTTCGAGCACGGGCTGCCCGGCCAGCAGGCACTTGTGGAAGGCACGTGGCAGGCCGACGCGACGATGAGCGACGACCAGGCGATGGTGATGGACCTGGAGGGCGAGGGCCTGGTCATGATGACCGGATGCGGGCACGCGGGTGTGATCAACATCGCCAACCACTGCCGTCGGGTGGTTGCCCGCGACCGGGTGCATGTGGTTATGGGCGGCTTCCACCTGGGCGGGCGCGGATTCGAGCACGCAATAGCGCCGACGATAGATGCCTTGGTCGACCTGTCGCCCGACGTCGTGGTTCCGACCCACTGCACCGGCTGGCGTGCCATAGCTTCCATCGCCGATGCGCTGCCGGCTGCGTTCATCCACAACAGCGTCGGTACCACCTATGACCTGAAGGCCTGAACCCTACCCAGGCTGAGCTCTTCGCTTGTGCATCGGGGCGGCCAGACGACTTTCAGGTCTGTGAACACGAATTTCGCTCGCAGGCTGCTGACGTTGTTTACCGCGCTGACCTTTGTTGCAGGGGCGTGCTCTGGTTCGGGCTCCGTGGGCGAAGCCACCGGCAGCGACGACGATGGCGCTGGCAGCACCGAATCGACCGCTGCGACCGAACCCTCGGTCGATTTGCCCACAAACGGCAGCGGTGACGCTGGCAGCGACGACTTATCCGACGATGGGGCGGAGGGTGATCTCGCCGAGGAACGGTCCGGCTCGCAAGACACTGCGACCGACCCGGGCGCCGCCGACCTCGCAGGCGATCAGCCACGGGTCGGCGACGGGTCGACCGACCCCGACGTGGGTGGTTGTCGACTTGTGGACGGCGACAGCTGGCCCCTTGTGACCTTCGAGTTGACCAACACGGGAGACGAGACGACCAGCTACTTCATCGACTTCGCTCTGGTCGACGATGCGGGCGACCTGGTCGAGGACACTTTCGCGAGCGTGAGTCTGGTCGCGCCAGGGGAGTTCGTTGCAATGAACACGGTCGTGCCATCGAGCGAGCTCGACCTGTCGCTCGACTGTGAGGTGCTTTCGGTTGATCGAACCATCGAGCAGGCCGATCCGCTCATGCTGGCCGACGCCGACGGCTGCGAGGTCGAAGCCGGTGCTACGTGGGGCGAGATCGCCTACCGCATCAACAACGGGTCACCCGAACCCACCGGGTACTGGCTGACCTTCGGTCTGTACGACTCGTCAGGTGTGCGCGTCGCCGAAGACTTCGCGACCTTGTCGCAGCTGGAACCGGGCGGATCGGTAGCGATGACTACGGCCCTGGCAGCAGACGTGTCGGACCAGACGGATTGTCGTGTGCTGGAGGTCGAGTACATCGACGACCAATCCGACCCTGCCGCCATGGACGACATCGAGTCGTGCGAGGTCGGAGTCGACTTCGCAAACGATGCCGAACCGATCGTGACCCTGACCAACGGCGACCAGCAGACTTGGGACTACTTCGTCGACATCGGCCTGTACGACAGCTCTGGCGTGCGCATCGCCGAGAGCTTCGGCAGTGCTGATGACGTGGCGGCTGCCGAGACGACGACGGTGACCGGGATCACCTTCGTCGAGTTCGAACTGGTCGACCGGTGCCGGGTGTTGTCGGTTACCCGCACCGAGCCGTGACCAGGGTGGGTCTTCACTCGAAGACCTGAACCCCGTAGGGGGAGTCGGTGCTGAAGAACAGTTTGCCCTCGGCTGCGGCAACCCCGAATGTGTGGACTAGTTCGGTCGACGTCTGGCCGACGAGCTCGGCGGTAGCGGGGTCGAGTAGATAGACGTTCTTCGTTCCGGTTCCGTCGGCCGGCCCCTCGGTCGTCTCGATCACTACGTAGCCGTCGGCCGCGAACGCCTGGCCGGTCCAGCCGGACACGAACCCGAGCTCGTTCTGGGCAGCGATGGTGCCGTCGTTTGACACCAGCCAAGCCGAGGTGACGATCGCGCCCGAGTCGTCGCTTTGGGCGAACACCCACACCCCGCCATCGACACCGACCAGCGCCCGAGCCTGTCCCAGTTCGCCGAGCCCATGAAAGGCCAACATCTGGCCCGAGGTTGCGTCGAACTGTGCCAGCGAAGGGCCCGACGCCGATGGAATCCACAGGTGACCGCCTGCAACGATCATCTGAGCGCTGCACCCGTGTGCCGCCCCGTCGGTGGCGGCGTCGGTCATGTACGCCTCGAACGCGGGGTCCATCGAACCAGCGGCGGCGCCGGTGATGTCGATCGAAATGGTGGCGGCGTCTCCTGTGGGTTGACCTGTCACCTCATCGACCCGGTAGGCCGACAAGAAGTCGCCGGTCCAAACGGTGGTCGCATCGGCCGCCACGCATCGGGCATCCGCGATCTCCACGACCTCACCGCTTGCGGCGTCGACCCTGGAAACCGTGTTGGTGACTCCGTTGGCGAACCATCCGGCGCGTTCGGAAACGGCGACCGGTCCGGCGCGGCCACTGACGGCCACATCGAGCAGCACGACTTCGGCCTCGGGGTCCAGCAACACGGCTCGGCTGGGCTGGTCGTTGTCGTCGTTGCCTCTGACGCTGACCCAAACGCCGTCCGCGCCGGC
>JAGQSP010000220.1 GCA_020439485.1 Acidimicrobiales bacterium
TACACCTGGCCAGCGATGAACAGCGCACCGAAGCTGGCGGTGGACGCCAGCCACAAGCGGGTCTGGCGGTCGTCGCCCTTCTGGATTGCCTGGACCGCAAGCACCATGGTCAACGAACTCATCAGCAGCACGAACGAGCTGACCGAAGTGAACGGGATGTCGAACAGATCGCTGGCCTTGGGGCCGACGTCTATACCGAGACCGTCTGGCTTGTTGCGCAGCAACAGGTAGCTGCTGATGAGCGCCCCGAACAGGAGGCACTCGGAGCCGAGAAAGCCCCACATGGTGAGCTTCTCGTGCGAAAGCCCGGTATTGGTGGGCAGATGGTCGTAGTCGTCCCAATCGGTACGGCCGTATCCGACCTGGGCCGTGTCAGTCAACGGTCTCCTCCTCGGTCTCGTGCTCGGCGTGTTCGTCGTGATGGCCGGCATCAGGATCGGTTGCGGGCTCGAGAGCCCATCCATAGATGGCCGCCACGGCGATGAGACCGCCGATGACACTCAGCCACAGGTTGTAGATGACGCCCAGGCACAGGACCGGCATCGAGAACGCAAGCACGATGGGCCAATACGACGGCGAGGGCAGATGCGGGTGCTGGTCGCCCTTCTGAGCGATCTCGTTGCCGTCGGCGATCTGGACCAGGACGCCGTCTTCGTTCTTCTGGTACTTCTTGTGCCACCAGTCGTCGAGCTGGGTGACGACTGGGTAGTAGTCGAAGTTGTGCTCGGGTGCGGGCGAGGGAATCGACCACTCGAGGGTGCGACCGTCCCATGGGTCGGCTGGAGCCTGGGGCACCTCGCCACGGCGGTACTTCATGCTGGTGGTGAAGATGTTGAAGGCAAACACCGCCGCGGAGATGAACAGCACGATGGTGCCGATGGTGGCCACCATGTTCATCCAGTCGAAGCCAAGGCCCTCGTCATAGCGGTAGGTACGACGAGCCATGCCCTGCAGCCCGAGGAAGTGCATCGGGAAGAAGGTCATGTTGAAGCCGGCGAACATGAGCCAGAAGTGGGTCTTGCCTAGACGCTCGTTCAGCAGGAAGCCGAACACCTTGGGCCACCAGTAGTAGACGCCGGCGAACAGGCCCATGACGCCACCACCGAACAGCACATAGTGGAAGTGTCCGACGATGAAATAGCTGTCGGTCTGCTGGGTGTCGGATGCTGCCACCGAGTGCATGACGCCCGTGACGCCGCCCAGGGTGAACATCGACACCAGCGATATCGAGAACAACATCGCGGTGGTGAAACGTAGGTTGCCGCCCCACATGGTGGCGATCCAGTTCAGGATCTTCACGCCGGTGGGTACTGCGATGAACATCGTTGCCGCTGAGAACGCAGCCACCGATACGGGCCCCATGCCCGAGGCGAACATGTGGTGAGCCCACACACCAAAGCCCATGAAGGCGATGGCTATGCCCGAGAAGACCACGAACGAGTAGCCGAACAGGGGCTTGCGGCTGAACACCGGCAGCGTCTCGGAGATGATGCCGAAACTGGGAAGGATGATGATGTAGACCTCGGGGTGTCCGAAGATCCAGAACAGGTGCTGCCAAAGGAGCGGATCTGCGCCCTGCTCGACGTTGAAGAAGTTGGCGTCGAAGTTGCGGTCGAACACCAGGAACAGAAGCGCCACGGTGATGACCGGCAGCGAGAACAGCAGCAGGAACTGCACCACCATGATCATCCAGCAAAAGATCGGCATGTTGCGCAGATCCATGCCAGGCGCCCGCATGTTGAGCATCGTGATGATCAGGTTGACCGAGCCGACAAGCGAGGCAACACCGGTGATCAGCAGGCCCAGGGCGTAATAGTCGACACCGTGCCCCGGGCTATAGGCCAGACCAGAGTTGGGTGCATAGCAGAACCAGCCGCAGTCGGCCCCGCCGCCCGTGAACCAGCTGAGGTTCAAGAAGATGCCGCCGAAGACGAACAGCCACAGGCCCAGGGCGTTCATGCGGGGGAAGGCGACGTCGCGAGCGCCGATCTGCAGAGGCACGACGTAGTTGGCGAACGCCGCCGCCAAGGGCATGACCACCAGGAACACCATGGTGGTGCCGTGCATGGTGAACAGCTGGTTGTATTCGTCGGCGGTGAGGACGGTGCCGTTTGGAACCGCCAGCTGCAGACGCACCAACAACGCCTCGATGCCGGCGATGAGGAACCAGAACATGGCTACGGCGCCGTAGAGGATGCCCAGCTTCTTGTGGTCGACTGTGAACAGCCAGCTACGCCAGCCCGTGTTGGCAGTGGGTCGGGCGAGAATGCCGATGCCACGATCGCGTGTGGGCGAGGCGGCGCCGGATTCGAGCTCGAGGATTTCTGATGGTTCCTGCTCGATTATCGCCATGTGTCGTTCTCCTGTGGGGCCTCAGGTGCTGCGGGATGCGGGGTTATCAGGGAAGGATCGGCGCGTCGCCGAGGGTTTGGAGGTAGGCAACGATGTCTTCGACCTGGTCGACGTTCAGCTGTTCAGCGAACGAGATCATGCCCTGCTGATTGTCGGCACGAAGGGGCTTGCGGCCAGGAGCATCCTGAACCCAAGCGACCAGATCGGCCTGATTCAGCGAACCGTCTTCGAGGTACATGTCGAAGATTCCGCCGGCAAAGCCGGTGCGGCTCATCAGGTGGGTCAGGTTCGGCGCCACACCCGAGAGCAATGGTGGCTCGTTCTCGTAGGCCGACTCGTAGACACCGTTCACGACGTGGCAGCTCGAGCAGAACTGCCCGAACAGCTGGTAGCCCCGAGCCTCGGGTGTGTCGCCCTCGAGGGCGACCTGATCGGTGGTCTGGCGAGCAAGCCACTCGTTCCAGTCGGCCTCGTCGAGAGCGACGGCCGTGAGGCGCATGTCGGCGTGCGACAAGCCGCAGTACTCGGCGCAAAGCCCGCCATAGACGCCGGGCTCGTGAGCGTGGATCTTCCAGTCGTGAACACGACCCGGCACGGCGTCTTTCTTGCCGTTGAGCTCGGGTACCCAGAAACTGTGGATCACGTCATTGGAGGTAATCCGCAGGTTGATCTGCTGATCTGCCGGGAACACGATGTCGTTGGAGGTGACGATGTCGTAGGTGCCGTCGTTGTCCAGGTCGTAGCTGAACTGCCACCACCACTGCTGACCCTCGACCAGGATGGTCATGTCGGTCTCGTCCTGGTCGGCCAGGGCAAACACCTTGGGCACGGACACGACCGCAACGATGATGAGGAACACCAGCGGCACGACGGTCCAGCCGATCTCGGCCACCGAGTTGCCGTGGATCTGGCCTGGCAGATCGTCGTAGGTCTCGGGCGTACTGCGGAAGCGGAAGATTATGAAGACGACCGCTATGCCCACCAGGACAGCAACCACGATGGCGGCAATTCCGATGAAGCTCGTGACCGACCAGATGACATCGGCGTTCTCGCCGCGGGGCTTCAGGCCGTTCTGGCCGTTCTCGCCGGCGCAGGCAGACAGTGCGGCCAGCGCGCCAACGAGCAGGGCCAAGGGCGCAAACCTGCGCGTTCTCGACTTGCGGACAGGCTGAGTCACTCGGGCCAGCTCGCTCTCTGCCCCCAGGGGGCCTCGGTCGAATCGGGTCATCGCACGTTCACCACCATGACGGCGACCCCGTCGCCGGTGAATCCGAGCGTGCTTTCTTCGGTGTGTTCTGTGTCGTCGCCGTGGTCTTCTTCGTGGTGTTCGAAGTCGCGTTCGCCTACGGCGATGGCAACAATACCGCCCACCACGACGGCCAATGCCCCGATGGCGAGGATCGACGCCATGATGGGGCCCTTGAGGTCGGGCTTGGCGTAGAAGACGAAGGCGAAGATCAGGATCGTCGTGGCCACGCCCAGGGCAAGCCAGCTCGAAGCGTTGCGGGGCAGCGCCAACAGAACCCTCGAACCCAGCAGAACAGGAATGGCGCCGAAGAGCACGGCGTAGACGGGCACCTCGAAGGGCAGCATCACCTTGCGGCGAACGGCGTAGTTGGCGGCAGCATCGGTGGAGCGGCGGTCGGCCCAGGCCGTGATGGTCCACTCGATGGCGGCCAGCACGATCAACACGAAGCCCGCGATCGCCAAAAGCGGCGTTGCGACGAGGCCGACGATCATGACGCCCACACCGGCCGAGGCCATGATGGGCCAATAGGCGGGTACGAGCTCGTACGCGGCTTCACGCTCGCGGTCGATCGACGGAGCGTCACCGGCTTCGAGTGACAGCCAGGCGAGGAACAGGCAAGCAGCGCCGGCTGTGCCCAGGATGATGGTTCCCGAGAAAGCGACGTCGCCCGTGCTGTTGGCGGCGGTGCCGACGCCGTACACCGTCGCAGCGACGATGAGCAGCAGTCCGACTCCGGCGAGGAATTTGGTGGCGGTTCCGAACATTGGTCCCTACTTGACGACGTAGACGGCGTACCAGGCTGCGCTCCAGGCCAAGACCAAGAAGTCGAGGAAGAGAGCAGATGAGGTCAAAGAGGCTGCGCCCTCGGGGCCGAGGTCGCCGCCGAGCGCTCGCATTCCCATCAACAACCAGTAGGCGAGGGAGATGAGAGTGAAGGCGATGATGACACCGGTGATGGTGAAGGCGAGGTTGTGCCATTCGCTGGTGCCGATGGCGATGTCCATGCGGTTCATCGAGAAGATGAGCATGTTCAGGAAGGCCAGGATCATCAACATCGTGGCGCCGATGGCCATGTAGGTGTGACCCCGCTCGTTGCGGTGCCCGGCCCACGCGGCCCAGTGGCCGAACAGGGCGGCCAACACGATGGTGACGACCGTCATGACCATCGGCGTGTTGGGAATTGCAACGTCGTCTGGCAACCAGTTGTGGCCCGGATCGACGACGGCGTGGCGCCGGCTCATGTAGAACGCCAGCAGCCCGGCCATGAGGCTCGAGGCCGCAACGACGGCCAGCGACGTCGCTACTAGTTGGGTGCGGGGGGCGGTGCGCATGCCCGGCACAGCCATGGCGGTGTCGGCCATCAGACTCCGACCTCCTGTTCTTCACGAGCGTCAAGTAGTGGCGTGCCAGACGCCAAGGCGGGCAGACCCATTTCGGACTCCCACTCGGGGGTGAATGCTTCCCACGGGTTGTCGCCCGCTTCGGGACCCTTCTTCAAGAAGATCGACACCACCACGTTCAGCAACATGACGGCAGCTCCGGCGGCCACGAGGATCGTGCCCAGAGCTGCGATGGTGTTGAAGGCCTCGCTGGGATCTTCCAGACCCGAGTAGATCGAGTTGGTGAAAGGCCCGCCGGGCTGGCCCGACACGATTCCGGCCAACACGCTGCCCAGGGCGGCCACGATGGCGCCGGCACCGATGGCCAAAGCGGCGAGGAACCCGGGACCGGCCATGGTCTTGCGGCCGCAGATTATGGGCGCCCACCAGGTATGGGCAGCAAGTGCACCCGCCGCGCCCGCGCCGAGGACCAGCAGCTGGAAAGCCGCCGTGTTCCAGGTGGTGAACCTGAGCGCAATCGCAGGATCCATGTCGAAGGCATTGACCGACTCGAGCCAGTCGAGAAGGGCGCCCGCTACGGCGACTGCAGCTGCCAGCAGCACCATGACCGAAGCGATCAGGGCGCTGAACGCCGGGCCCGACTTGGGAATGCGCTTGGAAGCGGCGACGGTGATGATGTTCAGCATCACGGCGATGAAGATGCCGAGGCCCGCACCGGCTATGAAGCCCAGGTACACGATGCCCTGCCAGCCGTCGGCGACCTTGTTGCCCTCGACCCCGCCGAGCTGGGCCCAGGCGCCGATGCCGAAGACGCCAACTGCGCCGACACCCGCCGTGGCTATGGCTCCTGCGACCACGCGCCGACCGGCTGTGACAGGCAGGATCTCGCCGATCACACCCAGCACGGGGACGATGAACAGGAACAGTTGCGGGGTGCGGTAGACCCACTCGATGTGTTGCCATATCCCGGCGTTGCCGCCGAGGAAGTCGAAGTCGAAACGCGTGCTGTAGCGGTGATCGATGTACAGCAGCGCCAGGTTGGCCAACAGGACCGGCATCGAAAGCAGCAGGCCGATCGCGGTTACCAGGCTCGCCCAGCTGAAGGCGGGCAGTTGGTCCATGTGCAGCCCTGGCGCCCTCATCGAGAAGATCGTCGTGGCAACCGTTATCGCCCCGAGCAACAGGGCGGTGATGACCGTGCCCAAGGCGATCAGGTGCAGGTCGACGCCCTCGCTGTCGAGGCGGGTGCCTCCGAACGGACCACCGTTGGCGAGGTAGGCGCCCACCAGGGCGACAGCGCCGAACATCCAGGTCCAAAACGATGCCAACGCCGCACGGGGGAAGGCCAGGCGACCGGCTCCGATCTGCAACGGCACGACGTTGATCGCCAACCCCAGGAAGAACGGCACCAGGAACAAGAACACGAAGCCATCACGTGTCAGGGCATAGGCCTGTGCCCAGGTGGACTCGTCGAGCACCACGAAGCCGTCAGAGCTCGTGAGGTCGAGTCGCACGAGCACCTCGAGAACAAGGGTGGCGACCAGCACCATCGTCGAGACGACCATGAACATCCGCCCGATGCGGCGGTGGTCGGTCGTGTTGATCAGACCGAGCAGGCTCGGATCCTCCGATGGCGGAGGCGGAAGCTCGGTCTGTGGGGCAGATTCGGTCATCGCACGGACTCGCTTTGGTGGACAGGTCGACGGGCCGACGTCTGCACTGAACGCGCGTGCGTGTGCAGGCCGACGGCCGGGGCGGACGATGGAATTCGGTTCGGGACTCTAGTCAGCAGAATGCCAGGCATCGAAATGTCGGGGAAGCACCCCGAGAGCGGATGTGGAAGCGACGAGCCGGCGAAGACGCCCTGCACTCGGTTGCGACTCACAAGCCACCCCTCACGAGGACGTCGACGGCCATCGCCGCGAACACCACTGTGACATACGTGATGGAGTATCCGAACACCTTCATGGCCCGACGGGCCGACAGGTCGCTCAAGAGCCTGACCGTGTGCCACATGAACACGGCGCCCGCCGCAACCGCGGCGACGGCATATATGGGCCCCAAACCCGCCAGCGGACCGAACGCGACACCCGAAACCACCACGGGCACCGTGTAGACGATCATCTGCACGGCGGTGGACTTCGCCGATGCAACTGCGGGCAGCATCGGGACGTCGGCGCTGCGATAGTCCTCGGCGTACTTGATGGCAAGCGCCCAGAAATGGGGCGGCGTCCACATGAACATCAAGAAGAACAACAACCACGCTTCGGCTGGCAACGAATTGTCGATTGCGGCCCAGCCGACCAGCACGGGAACAGCACCCGCCGCACCGCCGATGACGATGTTCTGCTTGGAGGTGCGCTTGAGCCAGATCGTGTAGACGATCACGTAGAACAAGCACGCCGACAACGCCAACACCGCCGACAACAAGTTGACGGTGGTGGCCAGCAACACGAAAGCCGCGACCTCGATTGCGGTGGCGAAGACGAGGGCCTCGCGTGGCGAAACCTCGCCGGTGACGAGCGGACGTCCCTTGGTGCGCTCCATGAGGGCGTCTATGTCGCGATCGACGTACATGTTGTAGGCGTTGGCGCCGCCGGCCGAAAGGGCGCCTCCGACGAAGGTCGCGATCATGAGCCACACCGAGGGCAGCCCGTCCTCGGCGACGATCATGGTGGGAATCGTCGTGACGAGCAGCAGTTCGACGATTCGCGGCTTGGTCAGCGCAACAAATGCCAGCGCGCGCGGCCGAACACGCCCGGTGCCGGGACGCGACGGAGCGTGGGGGGTGGCGCTTACGTCGGTCACGGCCGAAACGATAGAGGCTTGGCGACGAAACGGCCAGAGAAGCCTTCGTTTCCTCGTGGCCGTCGGGCGAATCGGCCCCGATTAGTGACCTTCGAGGGTGGCGGTGGGCTGCGCGGGGCAATAGCTTCCATGAACGTGTCACGATCGACGAGCCACCCCGACCAACTGGTGAAGTTCCGGCGCTGGGCCACGGCCTCGCTGGTGACGCTGGTCGCAGTGATCTTCACGGGCGCCGGTGTGAGGTTGAGCGGTTCGGGCTTGGGATGCTCTAACTGGCCCACTTGCACCGAGACGTCGCTGGTTCCCGAGGCCGACATCCACGGCGTCATCGAATACGCCAATCGTCTGTTCAGCTTCGTGATCGTTGCGGCATGCATCGGAACCCTGGTTCTCGCCCGCCGGATGTCGCCACGTCAGCCCGGATTTGTCGCCAAGTCGTGGTGGATCATCGTCTTCGTGTTGGCCAACGCCGTACTGGGTGGCATCACGGTGCTGTGGGATCTCGCTCCGAGCATGGTGATGGGCCACTACCTGCTGACCCTTGTACCCATAGCGTTGGCAACCATGCTGGTCGTGCAATCGACCCATCTGATCGAGGGGTCTGCTGACGTGCCCATCGCCGCGCCGCGGGCCCGCTTCCTGGTGGCCGCTACCGCTGCCTGGACCTGTGTGATCTTGTTCCTGGGCACCGTGGTCACGGCCGCAGGGCCCCACGCAGGCGACGAGACCGCCGAGCGCCTCGACGTCTCGCTCCGCTGGGCGGCCAGGCTCCACGCCTCGAGCGTGTGGGTGCTGATCGCTCTGCTGATAGTCACCTGGCTCAGTCTCGACGCGGCCACCGACAGGGGCGAGCAGGTCTCGGCCGTGAAACGCACGGTCAGGTGGCTGGTGATCTCGTCGGTGGCACAGGGAACACTGGGTTACATCCAGTACTTCACGGGCACGCCGGCGGCCCTGGCCGCGGTTCACGTAGCGATCTCGGGCGTGATATTCACCATCGCCGTGCGACTCGCCATGCACGCCGCGGCGTCGGTTGACGTCTCCGAACGCGAGTTGTCGGCCGCTCGATGATGCCGGTGGGTTCGACGTCGACCACGCCTGTTCGCGAAGGCGACACCGGCACCGACGTCGAAGAGGACGTTCCGTGGGTGGTCATCGTCTGGAACGATCCCATCAACTTGATGGGATACGTCGTGATGGTGTTCCAGAAGCTGTTCGGCTACTCGCGCGAGAAGGCGACCATGCTGATGCTCGACGTTCACGAAAAGGGCCGCGCGGTGGTTTCGAACGGCACCCGGTTCGAGGCCGAACGCGATGTGTTTCGGCTGCACGAATACGGGCTGTGGGCAACCATGCAGCAGGACAAGTGACGTGGGGCTTTTCAACCGGCGCCGCATCAAGCGCACATCGTCTGGGGTGAACTTCGACATCACCCCGGACGAACGCGACCTCATCGCCCACCTGATTCCACAACTGCGCGACCTGTTGGTCGACGTGGCTCCTACAGGCCATGTCGACGAGGCCGTTCGCAGGCTGTTTCCCACAGCGCACGCAGAAGACCCCGACCTCGACCTCGAGTTTCAGGCGAGTTCCAGAGACCGCCTGTTGGCGGCGAGACTCGATCGCCTCGACCTGGTGGAGGCGACGGTCAGGAACGAACGCCTCAGCTTCGAGCAACACGAGGCGTGGATAGCGGCCATCAACGACATCCGCCTGGTGTTGGGCACGCGACTCGACGTCAGCGAGGACGACGACCCAGATCAGCTCGATCCAGAAGACCCCACCGACGCCGCGGTCGCCATGTATCACTACCTCGGGTTTCTCCTGGGCGAGCTACTCGACGCATCCGAGTACGCCTGACAGCGCCATTGGTGATAGCAAGACGCCGTGACGGCCTTGCTCCAACGGCTGAGAAACTCAGAAGCGCTCCTGGTCCTGTGTGGCTCGACGTTCCTGGTCATGGTCGGCCAGGGCATCGTGTCGCCCGTCTTGCCGCTCTACGCAAAGGACTTCGGTGTCGGCGCAGAGATGGTCGGCTTGACGCTGACCGTGTTCGCTCTGGCCCGGCTGATCCTGAACATCCCGGCCGGCATGCTGGCCGACCGGTTCGGCAGGCGGGTGCTGCTGATCGGCGGACCGATCATCACCGCCGTCGGAATGTTCGGCTCAGGCTTTGCCGACTCGATATGGACCCTGCTGTTCTGGCGGTTCATAGCCGGAGGCGGGTCGGCGTTCTACATGAGCGGGGCGATGATCTATCTGATCGACATCGCCCCACCCGAGAAGCGGGCTCGATACGTGGCCACCAACCAGTGGGCTCTCAGCGTTGGTGTGGCTGTGGGTCCGGGCATCGGCGGCCTGGTCGCCGACACCTACAGCCTTTCAACGCCCTTCCACGTCGTGGGAGTCACGGCCATCGCCACCGCGATCTACGCAGCGGTACGCCTACCCGAGACCCGCGGCCAGGCCGACACCGGCGAGGTCGACCCGGATCAGCCTCCCGTCAGCGCGTGGACGTTCCTGACCACGAAACGATTCCTGCTGGTGGCCGCTGTCACGGCGACGATCTTCATGACCCGCGCCGGCACCAGGGGCACCCTGACCCCGCTGCACGCAACCGAGGCCCTCGACTGGGGCCCCAGCGAGATTGGGCTGGTGTTCATGGTGACGGGTTTCATGACCCTGTTCACCCTGATGCCCGCCGCGTGGGCGTCGGACCGGTTGGGCCGAAGCTCGGTGATCTTGTTCTCTGGCGTCATGGCGGCGGCCGGAACCGCCGTGGTCGCGTCGTCGACCAGCGCCGGCGGCTTCGTCGTCGGCAACATCATCATGACGCTGGGAACCGGCACCGCGGGGCCCGCGCCTGCGGCCTATGTGGCCGACATCGCACCACCAAACCTACGGGGCATGGCGGTGGCGTTGTATCGGTCTGCCGGCGACGTCGGGTTCCTGGCCGCTCCTCCCTTGTTGGGGTTCATAGGCGAGTCGACGTCGCTGCCCACCGCCATGTACGTCGCCGCTGTTCTGGTGGCCGTCACCGCGGTGATGTTCAGCATCGGCTCGCGGGGTGATTCGGCAGCAGGTCGCCAGGTCAGCTGATCCGCCCGGCCCGATTTTGGGGTGTCGAATGGCCTGATGAGGCTCTACCATGTGGCGGTCCAGCCCCCATCGTCTAGCGGCCTAGGACACCGGCCTTTCACGCCGGCAGCACGGGTTCGAATCCCGTTGGGGGTGCTACTAGGCCTCGTCGGCTGAGGGAAACGCCAGCCGCACCGTGGCACCCGAAGTTGCGCCGTCGATGACCTGAGCCGTGCC
>JAGQSP010000221.1 GCA_020439485.1 Acidimicrobiales bacterium
TACGACGAAGATTGGGTTTCGTATAGGTCGGCGTAGTGGCCCTTGGCGGCCATCAGTTCGGCGTGTGAGCCGACCTCGACCACCTTGGCACCGTCGAGCACGACGATGAGGTCGGCCATACGAACCGTGCTGAAGCGATGCGAGATGAGGATGGTTATGCGGCCGCCGTCCGAGCCGCGCGCAGCCGCCGCGTAGTGCTCGAACAGGGCGTTCTCGGTCTCGGCGTCGAGAGCCGAAGTGGGCTCGTCGAGCACCTGAACCAGAGGTTCGCTTCGCATGAAGCCCCTGGCGAGGGCGACCTTTTGCCACTGGCCGTGCGACAGCTCGACGCCGCCCTCCCACGATGGGCCCAGCTGGGTGTCGAGACCGGCCGCCAGCCCCGATACGACGTCGTCGGCGCCGGCTCGCCCGACGGCTGCCCCCACGGCGGGCCGATCGTCGATGTGCGGCTCGTCGCCAACCCCCACCGAGGTGAGGGCTGCGAACTCGAATCGGAAGAAGTCTTGGAACGCCCCGGCCAGCCGTGAGCGCCAGCTGCGGGTGGTGAAGCGGGCGATGTCGACGCCGTCGGCGGTGATGCGACCTGCGGACGGGGCGTACATGCGCGCCAGCAGCTTGACCAGGGTGGTCTTGCCGGCACCGTTCTCGCCCACGATGGCGACGACCGCACCCGCCGGCAGGTGCAGGTCGACCGAGTCGAGGACCTTTCGCTGAGTTCCGGGATAGGTGAAGTCGACCGCTTCGAAGTCGATGCCGTGGGCCAGGTGGTCTGGAGCGTCGAGGTCGGCCGACTCGTCGGCGGCCGCGGCGTAGTCTTCGAGCCAGGCCAGGCGCTGGGACGAATCGAGCCAGATACCCCGCAGGAACCCCAGCTCGCCGACTGCGGCACCCACGTACATCGACAGTCGCGACCCGGCCACCAGAACCAGCAACACCGCGGAGGGCCCCGAGCCCAGCCCTTCGGCGACGAAGACGATGGCGCCCACGTACGCCGCTCCGAAGATGGCCCAAGCCAGGCTGTGCCACAACGCGGTGTTGCGTCGGGTGGCCGACAGGGGGGTCCACCAGGCCGTCCACGACTCGTTGCGCCTGTCTTTGATGGCCTGCGCGTTGCCGCTGAGGCGTACCTCCTTGGCGCTGTGGGGCAGGGTCACCAGGCTGAACAAATGCCTGGCTCGCCGGTTGTGTTGGGCTACCGATTCTTCGACCTTGCGTTCGATGCCGGGGCGCCACGTGGCGGTGTAGACGGTGGGCAGGGCGAAGACCACCAGCACGAGCAGCAATGGGTGCACCGTGGCCAACAACACCAGGGTGATGATGAGGCGAAACACCCAGCCCATGGTCGAGAACAGCGACATGAACAGGTGGTCGAGGGCGAACACCTGGTCGCGCAGCACCGACAGCCGGTCGAGGTAGTCGGGTCGTTCGTGATGCTCGATGGTGGGCACCGAGGCCTGCAGCTGGGCGACATGAGACTCGAGGGCAACAGACACCCGGTCGCGGAACCGGCGCTCGATGCGATCGAGCACGGTGCGAAGGAACCAGGTGAGCGTGGCCGAGAGGCCGAGCCCCAGGGCGGCCCAGACCACCTTGGGCCGTGAACCGTCGAGCACGCCGTCGGCCAGGATCGACAGCCACAGCGCTATGAGAGCGTCCGGAAGTGCGGTGAACAGCACCATCACAAACGACACCAGCAACAGCCTGGGCTCGGCGCGGTATCCGATGCGGACAGTACGCAACAGCGATGGGATGGCTGGGGGCAGGCCAGTGTCGGGGGCTGCGTCAGAGTGATTCACCGACGACCTCCCTTCCCTGGTCGTCGAGTTCGGCCTCACCGGCGGCGAAGCGCGCCGCCTGCAGCCGATACATGGTGGCGTAGCGCCCTCCCAGCGCCAGCAGTTCTTCGTGTGTGCCCAGCTCGATGACCCGGCCGTCTTCGATCACACAGATGCGGTCGGCCTTGCGCACGGTGTTGAAGCGGTGCGATACGAGGATGGTGGTGCAGCCGCGGGTGGCTTCGAGGATCCGCTCGAAGATCTCGGTTTCGCCGCGGACGTCGAGCTGGGCCGTCGGCTCGTCGAGCAGCACCACGCCGGCTCCGGCGAACACGCCGTGCACGGCCCGGGCCAAAGCCACGCGTTGCCACTGCCCACCGCTGAGTTCGGTGCCGTTGGCGTAACCCCGGGCCAACGTGGTGTCGAGATCGGCGAGGCCCGCGGCTCCGGCGCTGTCGAGGGCGCGCACCACCGCTTCGGTGCGCGCCGGGTGGGGCCCCGACCCGTTCTGGGTGAGGGCGCTGGCCGCGATGCCCGCCGGATCGACATTGTCGATGAGCGGCAACTCGTAGCGGACGAAGTCCTGGAAGATGGCAGCGACGCGACTCCGCCATGTGGCCAGGTCGAGTGTGCGCATGTCTTGGCCGTCGACACGAATGGTGCCCGAATCGGGTTCGTAGAGGCGACAGATCAGCTTCGCGAGTGTGGTCTTGCCCGCCCCGTTCTGCCCGACGATGGCCAGGCTGGTGCCCGCAGGGATTTCGAGGTCGAGGCCCCTCAGCACCGGCTCGGTAGCGGTCGGGTAGGTGAAGGTGACGTCTTCGAAGCGGATCGACACGGCTCCGGGCGCAGCGCTGGCCTGGCCCTGCTGAATGGGCTCGACCTCGCCGACTGCGCGTTCGACCTTCTCGACCGCAGCCACCGGCGCGGCCGCCGAGTCGATGGCCCAGCTGAGCCCGCCGAACGCTATTGCGCTGGCACCGATGGCGGCCTGCAGATACACGACCGCAGCGCCCAGGTCGGCAGAACCCGACAGTGCAGCTTCGGCCACCTGCCAGAACACCAGCGCGTTGGCGCTCAGCACCACGACCAGGCTCCACACCACGGGTCGCTCGCGCAGCCGGGTCGCCTCCCACCTGAGATCGTCGAGTTCGAGGCGCCTGGTGCGGAACCGCTCGATGACCCAATCGGCCAAGCCGAACAATCGGACCTCCTTGGCCGCCGGTGCGTCGACGGCCAACCGGTAGGCGTAGTCGGCATGACGCTGAGCGGTCCGGACCCGATCGGTGTTGCGGGTCTTCCAGACCGCGCTTTCGCGAAGCAACCAATGTGTGGAGCCCCACCCGATGATGAGCACCAGCGGAGCCCACCAAGCGAAGGCAAAAAGCACACACGACGTGGCGATGCCGGCCACCATCTGAACCAAGCCGCCGGCGACGAAGTCCATCGAAATCGAAAGCGGCGGACCGGTGATGCCCAGGTCGAAGTCGCGCGCCATTGTGAAGTCGTTGACCAGATCGGGGCGCTCGAGGTGGGCTATGCCCTCGGGAGCCGACACGGTGTCCATGAGGCGACGGTTGAGATGGTCGGCGGTGCGGACACCCAACGCCGAGCCCACCGCCTGGTGAACTGGCGCCAGAATCTGCAAGCCGACGAACACGAACCCGACGAACACCAAAGGGGCCGTCAAGCTGTCGCCCCGGTCGACCGCGCCGACCAGCCAGCCCGTCGAGATCGCCAGCAGCGCAGGCACCAGACCGCGGGCGAACAGGATTGCCCACCATGCGGTGCTGAGGCCCGGCGCGGCGCGGTGGAGGGCGCGGGCGAAGGTGACCTCCTGGCGCGACATCAGACGCTGCAAGGGCGAGGTGTCGGGGGATTGGGATTCGTCTGGTGCGGATCGGCCGCTGCTGCTGCCCACTCAGCGGACGCTATCGCAGCACTGGGACACTGGCGATCAGCCGATGCCTCAGCCGCAGGCCGTGAACATCCTGACCTGGTCGCGGTCGGTGCCGGTGGCATCGAACTCGACCAGCACCACCTGGCCGTCGACGGTCAACGAGTCACCCGGCTCGATGGGCGAGGTGAATTCTGCGGCGCCCACGGCAAAGCCGAGGATCGTGTCGTCGCTGCCGATCACCGCGTCGATGGGGCGATCTCGCTGCGGGCTGGCGGCCACGATCAGGTAGCTACAGATCGACGACCCCGATGTGATCGTGAAGTCCGCGGAAGAGCCGACGCCGACTGTTCGACCCGAAGACGCACCCACTACTCGCAGGTCAGCGCTCAGAGTGGTAGGGCCCGACTCGTGGATCACGAACATCGAGCTGTCGGAGGTGATGTCGTCTGGACCAGAGCCGACAACCAGTTGGTCTGGCGCCAGGCGGATGACGCTGCGGTCGAGTGGATGCGCCGTGAGCGACTCGATGGGTTCGGTGGTGGTGGAGGACGAGGTCGTGGCGTCCACCGATGTGGTCGTGGTCGGCAGCCCGATCGTGGTCTGGCTGGTCGGAGGGTTCAGGGCCGTCGTTGTGGTTCGATCGACCACAACCGTGTCGTCGGGCGCTGAGCTGGTTGTCGAAGGTGCGGTCTGTTCGACCTGGGCTGCGGCCGCGGGTTGCGGAGTGTCGTAGGTCGCCACCATCAGCGGAGCCATCACGGTGGCGGCAGCAGCAGCACCCGCCACCGTCGCGGCCGTGGATCCTGCGGTGGTCGCGCTGCCCACCAGTTCGCCCAGTCGGGGAACCTGCGCCAGCCAGCTGAGCGGACCGCTGATGCGCTGGAGCCTTGCGGTCGAGATGTGTAAGAACGCCCGCACGACCTTTGGATCGAACTGGGTGGCAGCACAGCTGGCCAGCTCGCGCCTGGCGTCTTCGGGCTTCCAGGGCTTCTTGTACGACCTGGCCGAAGTCATCACGTCGTAGGCATCGGCCACGGCCACGATGCGGCCCGCCAACGAGATGTCCGAGCCGGCCAGACCCAGCGGGTAGCCATCGCCGTCGTGGCGTTCGTGGTGTTGGGTAGCGGCGTCGAGCCATTCGCCCAGCCACGGGCGTAGCGGTTCGAGGATCGGTCCGGCCGCGCCCGGATGCTCGCGCAGCGTCATCCACTCTTCGTCGGTAGGTCGCCCGTTCTTGTTCAGTATCTCGGCCGGCACGGTCAGCTTTCCGACATCGTGCAACAGCGCAGCCCAGTGCAGCATCGAACGATCGTCGTCGGGCAGGCCCATGTTCTCGGCGATGAGATCCGAGTACGCCCTCACCCGCTCGGAGTGACCGCGAGTCTTGCGGTCGTGGTCGTTCAGGTCGGCCAGTATCGCCAGGATGTTCTCGGCCGCCTCCTGGGGCGTGTCGCCCAGCGGCAGGCCGGCTTCTACGCGCCTCGCCAGGTCGCGGGCCTGCGAACGCCTCAACGCCACCGAATACCTCGACGGCGCGTCGTCGGGGAACACGAGGCTGCATTGGTACAGGAACGACAGCGGAGCGAACTGTTGCATCACCGGCCGCGACAGCCATATCGCCGCGGTCGACGCGGCCAGGATCGCCACCCACCAGCCGACCGCGGCCAGCAGGCCCGCCGGTCGCGGAACGAGGGTTGCGGCAACGAATCCGGCCACATAGCCGGCGACCAGTGGAGCCGTGAACACGAACGCCCGAACGGCCCAGGCCTTTGTAGGAGAAGCACGCCAACGTCCAGAGCCGTCGGCCTGCGAGCGCGCCGAGCCGCCAGTAGCCGTGGTCTTGGGTGACTCTGCGCTCACCTTGTTCCCATCGGCGGCCGGGGCTGGTGGGTTAGCTGCTGCCGGCGTTGGCGCTGCCTAACACGACACGTAGACGCGCACCTGATCGGCGTCTGTTGCCGATGCGTACAACGTGCCGCGAACCTTCGAGCCGTCGAAGCCGACCGTGTCAGAGCCTTCGATGCCCAAGAATGAGGGGGCACCGGCCCCGAAGAACCAGCTGGTTTGCGCCAACTGTGCGTTGGTCACCGAGAAGCCCAGGATCGTTCCGATGAAGTTGATCTCGAACGAGATAGCGCTCGCTCCGCTGGGTGTTCTGGCATGAACGATCGAGCTGCATACCGTCGATCCGGCGGGGATCGTAGCCGTGGCGAGGGAACCGGCGGTGATGTCGGCGACGGGGGCCAGAACCACCAGCGGATCGTCTAGAAGGGTCGGTACCGATTCGGCGATCAGGTACACGAAGTTGGGAGCGCTGGGGCCGCCGCCGTTCAGCTGGTCCCGAGTGGACAGCGCGTAGCCGCCGGGCGGGGGAGGGGCCACCGTTGTCGTGGGTACGTTGCCCGTTGTCGTCGTGGTCGTCGTGCTGGTGGTCGTGCTCGGCGGAGGAGGCAAGGTCGTCGTAGTCGTCTGCCTGGTCGTGGTCGGCGGCGCTGCGACGGTCGTCGTGGCGATCGAGGTGTCGACGATCGTCGACGCGCTGGTGACCACCGTCGTCGTGGTGCTCTCTGGCTCGGCCGGTGCCACGGCCGTGGTGTTGGCGACACCGCTCTCTGGAAGCACCAGGTCGGTCATGGCCAAGGTCGTGGTGGTCTCGGAGCCCTCATCCACGACCACGGGGTCGTCGGCTGCCGGAGCGCCGTCAGGCATGTTCGACTCTGCGGCGACGACCGCAGACATCGCCGTGGCATCTGGGGCATCGTTGAAGCCCAGGGAGGTGAGGCCCAAGGTGGCCAGCGCAGCCGTGGTGACAGCCGAAGCCACACCGCCGACCGTTGTGCCCGACACCGTTCCGAGCCGACCGATTACCTCTGCGATACGAGGGAACTCGGCAAACCACGACAGTGGCCCCGCGATGCGATGAAGATGAGATGACGGTATCGACATGAACGCCCGAACCACTCGGGGGTCGAACTGGGTGCCCGCGTTGCGCGCCAACTCGAGGCGAGCGTTCTCCCTTGACCATGCGGCCTTGTAGGACCTGGTCGAGGTCATGACGTCGTAGGCGTCGGCAACCGCGACGATGCGACCGGCCAGGGAGATCTCGTTGCCCTTCAGGCCCCGGGGATAGCCATCGCCATCCCAGCGTTCGTGGTGCTGGGTCGACGCCAGCAGCCACTCACCCAGCCAAGGGATCAGCGGCACAAGCAGGCGGCCCGACGCGCCGGGATGCTGGCGTAGCAGTTGCCACTCTTCGTCGGTGGGCCTGCCGTCCTTGTTCAAGATCTCGGGCGGCACCGCCAGCTTGCCAACGTCGTGCAGCAGTGCGGCCCAGTGGAGCTTGGTCCTGTCGTCTGGCGACAGCTTCATGTCTTCGGCGATCAGGTCCGAATAGGCCCTGACCCTCTCGCAGTGGCCTCGGGTACGCCTGTCGTGCTCGTTCAGGGCGTTCACCAGCAGCACTACGTTCTCTGCTGCCTCCTGGGGGGTGTCGCCCAGAGGTTGACCGTTGGTGAGGCGGCGCTGGAGGTCTCGTACCGATCGCTGCCTGATCGCCATCTTGAAGCGATCTGGCGCTGTATCGGGGAACACCAAGGTCAGCTGATAGAGGAAGGCCAGGGGGCTCAGCCGCTGGATCAGTGGGCGGCTGATGTAGACGACTGCGCTGGTGACGGACATCAGGCCCAGCCACCACAACGCCGCAACGAACCAGCTGCTGGGGTCGCCCAGAACCCTGGCGTAGAGGCTTCCGGCCACCATCGCGAACACGATCGGCAGGGCGAACATGACGAACTTGATGATCCGTGGCCACCAGGGCGAGGTGTGCCAGCGCCCCGTCGCCGCGTCGGTGGCCTGCGAGCGCGCGGAACCGCCGTCGGGCCGTTCTTCGTATTGGGTGTCTGCCTTCGAGAGCGTCGACGCCACGGGTTTCCATCGGCACAATGGGAAGGTCGGGTGAGCGTGTGATTCAATTCGCTCATGGTCGACCTGTACGAAGCCATGAGCACGCTGCGCGCCGTTCGGCGCCTGCGGCCCGATCCGATTCCCGACGATGTACTTCGGCGGGTCATTCAAGCCGCGGCGTGGGCTCCTACCGGAGGCAACGCCCAGCCTTGGCATGTCGTGGTGGTCAAGGATCGCGCCGTCAAACAGGGCCTGCAGGCGATCTATGAGCCCGAGTGGCAGGAATACATGAAGATCGTTCGGACTCGCATGGCGGCTCTGGAGGGTGAGGCGCTGGCCAAGATGCAGCGCACCGCGGCCGCGGGCGATCAACTGGCTGCGAACCTGGCCGACACACCGGCGATTCTGATGTTCTTCGCCGATCCGACCCGCATGGCCATCACCGACATCGATCTCGATCGCACCAGCATCGTCGGGGGTGGCTCGGTGTATCCGGCGGTGCAAAACGCCATGCTCGCGTGTCGTGCCGAAGGTCTGGGCTGCGTGTTGACCACACTTCACTGTCGCCGCGAGCCCCAGGTGCTGGAGCTGTTGAACGTGCCACAGCCGTGGATGACAGCGGCGATGGTGCCCGTCGGCTATCCCGAAGGCGGCGGACATGGCAAGATCACGCGACAGGCCGTGGCCGAGCTGACCTCGGTCGACTCGTTCGGCACGCCTTGGTCTACATAGAGGAGGACCGATGTCAGCTTTGCTCCACCCCTTCGCCGACCCGGCGAAACCAGAGGAGAACTTCATCTCCATAGCGCGTGCTGAGGGTTCGACGCTGTGGGCCTCGAACGGAAAGAGCTACATCGACGGCCTGGCGAGCCTGTGGTACTGCCAGGTGGGTCATGGACGCCGCGAGATCGTCGAGGCCGTGAACCGCCAGATGCTCGAATTCGAGAACTATCACATCTTCGACCCCTTCACCCACGAGCCGGCACGCCAGGTCGCCGAGTCGATCCGGTCCAAATCGCCGTTCCCCGATGGCCGGGTGTTCCTTGGCTGCTCGGGTTCGGAGGCCGTCGACACCGCCCTCAAACTCATGCGGCTGGTTCAACAGCGGCGGGGCAAGGGCGACAAGCAGATCCTCGTTCGCCGCGAGCACGGCTATCACGGCACCAACTTCGGTGGCACCACCGCACAAGGCATCGCCCCCAACCGTGAGGGCTGGGGCGACCTGGTGCCTCACTTCGAGCAGGTGCCCAGCGGCGACCTCGAGGCTGCGGCGTCGCTGTTCGCCGGAAAGGGCGACCAGATAGCCGGAATCATCACCGAACCCATCCAGGGCGCAGGCGGGGTGATCCCGCCCCCCGAGGGCTATCTCGAGGGCCTGCGCCGTCTCTGCGACGACCACGGAGCCCTGCTGTGTTTCGATGAGGTCATCGCCGGATTCGGGCGCACCGGCAGCTGGTTCGGGTCGCAGACCTGGTCGGTGCAACCCGACCTGTTCACCTTCGCGAAGGGTGTCACGTCGGGCTATCTACCGCTGTCTGGTGTGGCGGTATCTCGCCAGGTGGCCGGCGAGCTCGAGCAGATCGGTGGTGTGATGCGCCACGGCTACACCTATTCGGGCCACGCCGCATCTTGTGCCGCGGGCATCGCCAACATCGACATCATCGAAAACGAAGGCCTGGTCGACCGTGCCGCCGGCGAACTCCACAAGTGGTTCTCCGAGGGTCTGTCTGCGCTGGCCGACGACGGCACGATCGAGTCTTACCGTGGTCAGGGCGCCATCTGGGCTGC
>JAGQSP010000222.1:0-2839 GCA_020439485.1 Acidimicrobiales bacterium
CCGGTGCAGCGGCACAGGTTGCCTTCGAGGCCCTCGCGAACCTCTCGCTCGGTCGGCTTGGGGTTCTCGTCCAAGAGGCTCACGGCGGCCATGACCATGCCAGGTGTGCAGTAGCCGCACTGCAGGCCGTGGTTCTGCCGGAATGCTTCCTGCATCGGATGCAGCTCGGTGGCGCTGGGCGCCAGACCCTCGATGGTCACTACGTGTCCGCCATCGGCCTGCACCGCAAGGACCGTGCACGACTTCACCGATTCGCCGTCGAGGTGGACCGTGCACGCACCACAGGACGACGTGTCGCATCCGATGTTCGTCCCGGTGAGACCGACGTCTTCACGCAGGTAGTGCACGAGAAGCCGCCGAGGCTCGACGTCGGCCGAGGTCGGCTGCCCGTTGACGGTGATGTTGATCTCCACAGATCCCCCTGGAGGCAGGTTGGCAACCCCGCCATCATGCCTCATGTGCACGCCGTTTTCCTCACCCGGTCGTCAGGACCACCCGAGGTTTGCTGCCCGTACACTTACTCGGCAATGAAAAGCATCAGGCTCGCAGCAGCGGCGATCGCCGCGATCACCGTTTTGGCCGCGTGCGGCTCGGATGAGACGTCGTCGGACACCCCGACCAGCGAGGTCCAGGCCGCCCCCGAGACAACACATGACCATGGCGACGCAGAACACGACCATGGCGACGCGGAACACACCCACGACGACGCCATCGAGGTGGGCGCCGAGAACGCGCCGACTCTCGACCTGGTGTTGGTCGAAGACCCGGCCGGTGGCTGGAACCTGCGCCTGGACACCACCAACTTCGTATTCGCTCCCGAGCACGTGTCGACCGAACACGTCGCGGGCGAGGGCCACGCACATCTGTACGTCGACGGCATCAAGCTGACCCGCATCTATGGCCAGTGGCACCAGCTCCCGACCCTGCCGCCGGGCGAACACACGATCCGCGTCGACCTGTCCGCGAACGACCACAGCCCACTCAGCAGCGACGGAACCCTCATCAGCGACACCGAAATACTGGTCGTGCCAGGCGACAGCGCCACCCAGGCCGACGTGAACGTCGAGGTCGTGGTTTCCGATGGACAGGTCGAAGGAGGGGTCCAGACCGTCGAGGTACCCATCGGTTCGTTGGTGAGGCTTTCGGTGACGGCCGATGTCGACGACCAACTCCACCTCCACGGATACGACGTCTACGCGACTGTCGCTCCCACCCAGCCCGGAGTTCTGCTGTTCGACGCCGACATCCCGGGAGTGTTCGAGGTCGAACTCGAAGGCCGCGGCCAGACAGTGGTCGAATTCGAGGTCTCCTGATGGGTCTGCTCCTGGCGCACGGCGTCGGGGCAAGGGGTGACCTGCCGGTAGATCCGTCATTTCTGGCTTGGGGCGGCGGCCTGGTGCTGCTGGTGTCGTTCGCCGCATTCGGGGTGTTGTGGACCACGCCTCGCCTCAGCGCTGCGGCTCGCCGATCGGTGCCCCTGTGGAGCCCGGGCACAACCGCTTCGGGCTGGGTGTCCGCTTTGGGCAGCATGCTCGGTCTCGCCCTGTATGGGCTGACCGTTTCGGCTGCCTTCTTCGGCTCGCCGATAGCAGCCCTGAACCCTGTTCCGTGGATCGTGTATATCGCCGTGTGGACCGCCATGCCCCTGGCCGCGTTCTTGTTCGGCGATGTCTGGAGATGGATCAGCCCGTTTCGCCCGATCGCGTCGGTGTTGGCCGGGATGCGGCGATCGTCGGCAGGCGCTGACGATCAGCAGGTCGGTGCGTGGCCTGCGGCCGTGGCCCTGGTCGGATTCGCCTGGGTCGAGTTGGCCTATCACTCGCCCAGCTCGCCCCGGGTTCTCGGCTGGTTGATCATCGCTTACACACTCTGGGCAACAGTGCCCGTCCTTTGGCTGGGGCGGGCATGGACAGAGTCTGCCGACGGCTTGGGATGGTGGTTCTCGAAGGTCGCCGCGATGTCGGTTTGGGTTCGGCGCGACGATCGGCGTCGGGGAGTTCGGGCTCCGACCGCCGGCCTGGCTCAGCTCGAGACCTCGGTCGCTGCGTCGATCTCGATCCTGGTGGTGCTGGGAGCAGCCTCCTTCGACGGCCTCTCGCGCACCGATCTGTGGAATGACATCGGCGGCGACGCGTTCGGGTGGAGGTCAACGGCCATCAACACGGTCGGCCTGGGACTGACTGCAGGCCTGGTGGGGATCGTCTACTGGATCGCTGCCCGGTACTTCGACCGGGGCACCAGCACCACCTCGGCCGCCTTCTCGGCCTTTGGCCCATCACTGGTTCCAATCGCCTTCGGCTACGGCATAGCGCACTACTTCTCGCTGCTGGTCTTCGAGGGCCAGACGCTGATGATCCGATTGTCGGATCCGTTCTTCACCGGAGCCGACTGGTTCGGAACCGCCGGCCGTGTCGAGGACTACACCGCAGTGTCACCGACGACCATCGCATGGGTTCAGGTCCTGTCGATCATCGGCGGGCACATCGTGGCGGTGATGGTGGCCCACGATCGAGCCCTGGAGATAGAACCGGACTCCGAAAAGGCGCTGAGAGCCCAGTACGCCACCATCGCAGCGATGGTGGTCTATACGGCTGCAGGATTGTTGCTGCTGGTGAACGCCTGAGCCACCGCGAGCGCCAAGGGCAACGCCCGCTCAGGGGATGTAGCGCCTCATCCCGCGCCAAGCGAACAGGCCGAGCAGGCCGCAACACCCGCCGATAGCCACGAGTCCGGGCCACGTGTCGGACCACGTGACACCGCTGTCGACAAATCCCGTTCGAGCCAGGCCCAGAATGCGGGTCATCGGGTTGATCTCGGCCGCTGTGGTCAGCCAGCCGGT
>JAGQSP010000222.1:2911-14542 GCA_020439485.1 Acidimicrobiales bacterium
GCAACCCGTTGGTCCTTCACCCGATACACGAGGCCCAGCGCGAACCAACTCGCCATAGCCGACACCGACACGATCGCCAGCAGGGTCAACAACAAGCCGGCGGCGTCGGTCGGGCGGGCGCCGGCAATCAGACCGATGACGAACACTCCGGCGGCGACGGTCAGAGCCCGGGTGAGGGCCATCGCGGTGGTTCCGATGGTGATGGCATGACGGCTGCCCGGCATCAACATCAAACGGTCGAAGAACCCGTTGTCGATGTCGACTGCGGTCGCGAACCCGGCACCCACACCGCTGAACGCCGCTCCCTGGATCATCATGAAAGGCAGGTACCAGTTGGCGATGTTGTCGGTTGGAAATCCGGGCAACTGGGTCACAGCCTTGTACAGACCCACGTACACGATCAGGAAGAAGCCCGGAAAGAAGAACGACTGCACCAAGATCGCGGGAATGCGCAGAGTGCGGATGAGACCGCGGCGCCAGACCGCCACCGAAGCCCCCACAAAGCTCGGCTTGTAGAACCCGGCCGTGGCGCTCATCGGGCACTCGCTCGCAGAGCCGCCACCGCAACAGAGACCAGAGCCACCATGAGGGCACCTGCCACGGCCATCGCCTGCAGGGCGTCGGACACCGAGAACTCACTGATGACGAGGCTTCTGGCGGGGTCGATCATCCACGTCATCGGGTTGACCTTCGCCACGGCCTCGAACCACCCGCCCGCGAGCTGAGGGGGGAAGAACGCCGAAGACAAGAAGAGCGCAACGAACAGGATCGGGAAGAATCCGTTGACGGCCTCGACAGAGCCGGTGCGGATGGCCACCGTCAGCGCAAACGACCCGATTGCCCCGGCCAACAGGCAACTGACCATCGCTATCGCCAGCACCGACGGAATCCCTCCGGCGACGGAGGCCCCGAACAGCGCAAAGACAGCGCTGAACAACACGGCCTGCACCAAGGCAAGGGTCATGACACCTGCCAGGCGGCCCAGCATCAATCCGGTGCGCCCGACCGGAGCAACGCGAAGGCGATCTGCGAACCCGTTCTCGATGTCTATTGCCATCTCGGTGCCGACCGAGGTGGCTCCAAAGACCACACCCTGGATGATGGTCGCGGGCAGGATGAACGTGAGGAAGCTGTCGACCTCGGGGAAACCCGGCAGCGCTCTGGTTCGGTCGAACGCTGCGGCACTGACCGACGAGAAGAACAGCGGGAACACCACCGCAGGCACCCAGGTTTGTGGCTGGCGCGCGATCGAGCGGATGGACCTGCCCGCCATTGCAAATACGGGCCCCAACCGCGAGTTCCGGCGAAGGTGAAGGGCCGGGGCCTGCGTCATCGACACGTCAGCTGTCCTCAGCGCCCTCGAGCCGCCGGCCGGTGGCCTCGGCGAAGACGTCGTCGAGGCTCGGAGCGTCCAGTTCCATGTGAACGATCGCCACGCCCGCCTCGTCGAAGGCCCTGACAACGTCGGCCATTCGACCCGCACCGCCAGCGAGCCCTATTGCCAGGCGCCCCTCGCGAGCAGGTCGCTCCTCGCCGAAGCGAGCCATGGTCTGTTCGGCACGCTCGAGATCGCCCCTGGCGACATCGATACGCAAGGTGGGGTCGCCGACCGCGGCCTTGAGTGCGGTGGGTTCGCCCTCGCGCACGATCTTCGCTCGGTCGATGATGGCGATGCGGTGAGCCAGCTGGTCTGCTTCCTCGAGGTACTGCGTTGTCAGCAACACGGTGGTGCCGAATTCGCTGTTCAGGCGCCGGACCTCCTCCCACAAAGCCTGTCTGCTGGTGGGGTCGAGCCCGGTCGTGGGCTCGTCGAGGAACAAGACCGTCGGCTCGTGGATCAGCGACAACGCCAGGTCGAGACGGCGGCGCATGCCACCCGAGTAGGTTCCAACCCGACGGCCGGCTGCCGCTGTCAGGCCCACGCGCTCGAGCAACTCGGCGCCGCGTCTGGCGGCCACCGACCTTGGAATGCCGTGCAGGACAGCCTGAAGTTGTACCAACTCGGTACCGGTCATGATGGGGTCGATGGCGGCATCCTGCAGAGCGACGCCGATGGACGCCCGCACCTTGGCAGACTCGGAAACAACGTCGTACCCGGCAACGACCGCTCGGCCCGAAGTTGGGCGAAGAAGCGTCGTCAGCATCCGAACCGTGGTGCTCTTGCCCGCCCCGTTTGGGCCGAGGAAGCCGAACACCTCGCCCGCCTTGATCTGGAGGTCGATGTTGTCGACGGCGACCAGGTCGCCGAATCGGCGGCTCAGCCCGTCGGCTACAACGGGATACTCCGACTGGCTACCGCCCGTTGACATCAACCGCCCCTCACCAGCCTCGCAAACCCGGGCCACAGCCACTCGGGCGGCAATTCGGCGGCATCGCCGGCGTGAATCGAAAGGCGATACAACTGCTCGCCTTCGTACACGAGAGAAAAGCGTTCGCGTGCGATGCGGCTGACCGACACCCGATCGTTGTAGTCGCCCAGTTTGGCCTCGAGTGCCGCCACGTCGGCACGTGTCGCGTCGAGTTCGGCCTTCGTCGCTGCCAGCTCGTCTCGCTGGGCCATGTAGTCAGAGGTCGGGAAGACGGCCACGAACAGCACCCCGGCGACAATCCCGACTATCAACAGCACGGCGAGCAAGCCGGCCGCGAGACGAGCGAAGCGGCGCGTGCGCGACCGACCCTGGGCTTGTTCGGAGTTGTGAGTCATCGACCAGCCAGCGCCGAGATTCCGCGGTATGCAGCAGCCTCGCCCAAGTCGGCCTCGATGCGGAGCAACTGGTTGTACTTGGCGACGCGGTCGCTGCGTGCCGGCGCACCGGTCTTGATCTGCCCGCAGTTGGTGGCCACGGCCAGATCGGCGATGGTGGCGTCTTCGGTCTCGCCCGAGCGATGGCTCATCACGCTTGTGTACGCACTGCGGGTGGCCAGGCCGACGGCATCGAGGGTCTCGGTGAGGCTTCCGATCTGGTTGACCTTGATGAGGATCGAGTTGGCTATGCCCTCGGCGATTCCTCGCCCGAGCCGCTCGACATTGGTCACGAACAGGTCGTCGCCGACCAGTTGGACGCGATCGCCGATCTTGTTCGTGAGCGCGGCCCACCCGTTCCAGTCCTGTTCGTCCATGCCGTCCTCGATCGAAACGATCGGGTAGCGGTCGCACAGATCGGCGAGATAGTCGGCGAACTCGGCCGAGCTGAGCGTGCGGTCTTCACCGGCCAACACATAGCTGCCGTCGCGGAAGAACTCGCTGGAAGCGGCATCCATGGCCAGCGCCATGTCGTCGCCCGGGCGCAGACCGGCGCGTTCGATGGCTTCGACCAGCAGAGCCAGCGCCTCTTCGTTCGAGCCCAGGTTCGGGGCGAACCCACCCTCGTCTCCGATGGCCGTCGACAGACCGCGCTCGCCCACGACCTTCTTCAACACGTGATAGGTCTCGACACCCCAGCGCAAGCCTTCGGAGAACGAGGAGGCCCCGACGGGCATGATCATGAACTCTTGAATGTCGACGTTGTTGTCGGCGTGCTCGCCACCGTTGATGACGTTCATCATCGGAACGGGCAAAACATGGGCGTTGGGGCCGCCCACGTAGCGATACAGCGGAAGGTCGAGGTCGTCGGCAGCAGCGTGAGCAACTGCCAGCGAAGCGCCCAAGATGGCGTTGGCGCCGAGCCGGCCCTTGTTGTCGGTGCCGTCGAGGTCGATCATGAGGTGATCGAGTTCGCGTTGGTAGGTGACGTCGAAGCCGACGAGGGCGTCGGCGATCTCGCCGTTGACGTTCGCGACTGCCGTCGCCACACCCTTGCCGAGATAGCGATCGCCGCCGTCTCGAAGCTCGACCGCCTCGAACTGCCCGGTCGATGCGCCAGACGGAACGATGGCGCGGCCCGACGCTCCGCTGCTGAGCAACACCTCGACCTCGACGGTCGGATTGCCTCGCGAGTCGAGTACCTCGCGTCCTAGAACACGCTCGATGATGCTCATTGTGGTTGCCTCGTTGCCGGGGGTAGCGAACGTGGACGAGAGTACCGAACTAAATCGTGCTGGCAATCCCCAGTCTGCGGCCGGCCCTGGCCGGTCAGCGAACCGAGCGCCAGGCGGCGAGCAGATCGCTCTCGGAGGCCTCCGACAGAGGCGTTTCCAGGCCGGCGAAGTGGGCCTCGACAGCCTCGAATCGGGTCTTGAAACGAGCCACCGCCTGCCTGAGCGCAGCGTCTGGATCGAGGTCCAGCTGGGCGGCCAGTGCAACGACGGCGAACAGAACGTCGCCCAACTCGGCCAGGCGCGTCTGGGGCTCGGCCGAACGAAGCTCGCCAATCTCTTCTGCGAGCTTTTGCCACGCTCCCTCATCGTCTGACCAGGCGAAACCGACCTTACGAACCTTTCGCACGACCTTTGAGGCCAACGGCAGGCTCGGAAGTGCGGGCAGACCATCGAGCACCCCCTCGCGGCCTTTCTCGACGGCCTTGATCTGCTCCCACCGCAGCGACAGCTCGTGAAGGCCATCCACCTGGACGTCGCCGAACACGTGGGGGTGGCGGTGGTAGAGCTTGTCGTGAATCGCGTCGGCAACCTCTGACAGCGAGAAGTCGAGCCGCTCTTCGGCGATGACCGAGTGGAGCACGACCTGGAACAGCAGATCGCCGAGTTCCTCGCGCAAGAGTTGGGCGTCGACGAAGTCCGAGCCGCCGCCGCGGGCCGCGGCATCGATCACCTCGACGACCTCGTAGGTTTCCTCGATCAGGTGCGAAACCAGTGATACGTGGTCTTGCTGGCGATCCCAGGGACAGTCCGTGCGCAGCCGGCGCACCAGCCGATCCAGGCGCTCCACCGCAGCGCCCGGCCCGACACGCGGGGCGTCGGGTACGAACAGGGAGGTCAAGTGATCGGCCGGAACCGTCTTGTCGATGTCGGCCCAGGGAACCCGGATGATCTGTTCGTCCGCGAGGCCCAAGTGGTGCAACAAGACCGCCTCGGCGGGTTCGGCTACCTCGTAGGCCAACTTCACGTCTGACAGGGTGGCCGCGTCGTGGCATTGGGCTATCAACAGCGCCCCCGGCCCCGACACCGTCGGGTCGAAGTCGTGAGCATCGGCCAGGCGGACGCCGCGCTCGACCGGATCGATGCCCAACCTGGCCCAGGCCAAATCGAGGAACGACAGGGCGGGCAATATCTGTACGTCGACATCGTCGCGAGCGGCCAGCATCTCGACCGTGCGTTCGGCAACGGTGGGGGCCCCGGGCACCAGGTACACGACCGAGCCGGTCGAGCTGAGAGCGACCAGATCCTCGACGATTCCTGCATAGACCTCCTCGAACGAATCGAGGGTGTCGTACAGGTGGTCGTAGCTGGGGGCGTCGAAGACATCGGCGGCCGGATGCACGCTGGTGCGAAGCCGCACATGATCGGCACTGGCGACCGCGGCGAGGGTCAATTGGTTCAGCAGCGACGCGTCGGCGGGGCCGAGGCCGGCGACGACGATGCTTGTGCTCACCGCGGGCTCAGGCCGGGGGCCGCACCGTGCCGTCGACCCACGAGCCGAAGGCCGGGTCGACGGTGACATCGGCGGCTTCGAGCCGTTCGGTGATCCAAACGCTCAATGCGGCCTGGCGCTGCGAGAAGATGAAGTTGTCGACCGAGGCCTCACCCTGGGCCAGCAGGTTGGCCTCGCGCTCGGCGATGGCGTCGGTGGCGTCTTCGCGCAAGATGACGTGGAATCCGAACTGAGACTCGACCGGGGCCGAAACCTGCCCGACCTCGAGAGCGACCAGAGCCTCGGCGAACTCGGGGACGAACACCGATGGATCGGTGCATCCGAGGTAGCCGCCCTGGACAGCGCTGCCCTCGTCGATGGAAACCTCGGTTGCCACATCGGAGAACGCCTCACCCGCCTCGATGCGAGCCAGCGCGGCAACCGCGTCGGCCTCGGATTCGACCAGCAGATGGCTGGAGCACACCGGGGGCTCCAACGACGCCGCCTGCATGAAGATGTCGAGTTCGGCCTGACGCTCTGCGGCAGTCATGTCGGGTACCAGCGAGGTTGCTATGCCCTCGAGGAAGTCGTTGTAGGTCTCGATGAAGTCGGCGTCTTCGTCGTCGAGAGCCGGCGCTTGTACGCCGAACTCTGCAGCATCGTCTTTGACCGCCTCGATCAGCACCAGCACGTTCAGTGCGCCGTTGACCTCGCCCGAATCGAGTGCGAGGTCCTCGACGACGACCTCGTCGCCGATGGCGAGGCGCAGGATCGAATCGACGTCATCGACGGTGATGTCGGTACCTTCGACCGTTGCCGCGACGCGGCTGTCACTGGCACATGAGGCAGCTAGCAGGGCTACCGCCAGCGCCACGAGAAGAGTTCTGAGAGCATGCACGGCTTGGCATGGTATCGCCCAGTCACGACGGTGAATCGACGGGGCGCAGTTCGTCGAGGAACAACACCAACTCGCGAGCCAGCTTCGGCCCGACCTTTACGGGCACGTGAACCTCGGATGCGTCCTCTTTGTAGACGGCCTTGGGCGCTAGGCGCTTCAGTCGCGTCTGCTCGCTGACTCGCAAGTCGAATGGCGACAGCTTGGCGACCGTGTTGCGCAGCACGCTGACCTCGCGCAAACCCCTCTGCTGACAGGCAGCTCGCAGGTAGCCCAACTCGAGGAGGTTGCGGGCGGTGTCTGGCAGCGGTCCGTATCTGTCGAGCCACTCGGCCTCGATGTCGTCGACCTCGGACGGTGACGTGACCGACGCCAGCCGTCTATAAGCCTCGAGGCGGTGTTCTTCGCGCTCGACGTACTCGGTGGGCAGGTACGCAGGCATGGGCAGGTCGAGCTTTATCTCGACCGGCTCGGGGGTGGGTTCGCCCTTCAGTTCGGCTACGGCCTCGGTGACCATCTGGCAATACATGTCGTAGCCGACGGCGGCGATATGTCCCGACTGGCCCTCTCCCAGCAGGTTGCCTGCACCACGAATCTCGAGGTCGCGCATGGCTATGCGGAAGCCAGATCCCAGCTCGGTGGCCTCGCCGATGGTCTTCAGGCGCTCGTAAGCCTCTTCGGTGAGCACGCGGTCGCGCGGGTGGAACAGGTAGGCGTACGCCCGCTGCCCCGACCGGCCGACCCGGCCCCGGATCTGGTGCAGCTGACCCAAACCCAGCATGTCGGCACGATCGACCACCAGGGTGTTGACCGATGGCATGTCGATGCCGGACTCGATGATGGTGGTGCAGACCAGCACGTCGAACTGACCCTCCCAGAAATCGAGGATCACCTGTTCGAGCGATCCCTCGTCCATCTGGCCATGGGCGGTGGCTATGCGGGCCTCGGGCACCAGCGAACGAAGGTCGTCAGCGACCTGATCGATATCGGCGATGCGGTTGTGCACGAAGAAGACCTGGCCTTCGCGCAGCAGCTCGCGCCTGATCGCCTCGGCGACGGCCCGATCGTCGTACTCGCCCACATAGGTCAGGATCGGCTGGCGTTCGGCGGGCGGCGTCTGCAGCAAGGAAAGGTCGCGAATTCCGGTGAGACTCATCTCGAGAGTTCGCGGAATGGGCGTCGCGCTGAGGGTCAGCACGTCGATGTCGGTTCGGAGCTTCTTGATCTGCTCCTTGTGAGACACACCAAAGCGCTGCTCTTCGTCGACGACGAGCAGGCCCAGGTCCTGGAACGCCACATCGTTGCTGAGCAGCCGGTGGGTGCCGATGATGACGTCGACCGAGCCGTCCTTGACACCCTCGATGACCTTGCGTTGTTGGGCTGGGGTCAAGAACCTGGAGAGCACCTCGACCCGCACCGGGTAAGGGGCGAAGCGGTCGGCGAACGTCTGGTGGTGTTGTTGGGCCAGCAGCGTGGTGGGAACCAACACCGCGGCCTGCTTGCCCGCCTGAACCGCCTTGAAGACCGCCCTGACCGCCACCTCGGTTTTGCCGAAACCGACATCGCCACAAACCAGGCGATCCATCGGGGCCGAGCGCTCCATGTCGTCGAAGATGTCGGCGATGGCCGACAGCTGATCGGGGGTTTCCTGATAGGGGAACGCGTCGGCCAGCTCGGATTCCCATGGTGTGGGCTCGGGATAGGTGATGCCGTCGGTGGTGATGCGGCGCTGATACAGAACCACCAGCTCCTGGGCGATCTCCCTGACCGCCGCCTTGACCCTGGCCTTTGCCTTCTGGAAGTCGGCGCCACCCATCTTGGACAGGCTCGGCGTCTCGCCTCCCGAGTAGGGCCGGATCAGGTCGATCTGGTCAGAGGGTAGGTAGAGCTTGTCGGTGCCCTTGTACTCGAGGATCAGGTAGTCGCGTTCGACGTCCATGATCTTGCGGGTGACCATGCCCGCATAACGAGCGACGCCGTGGTGATGGTGAACGACGAAGTCGCCCTCGGTCAACGCCTCGAACGCGCCCTGTTGACCACGCTTGCGAGGCCTGGCCCTGCGGTGGGTTCGGCGACGACCGGTTATGTCGCTCTCGGCCAGCAACCCCAGTTGTGCCCATGGCACCACCACGCCGCGCTCTATGGGGGCCACGACGACGTGGCCGCCGGGCTCGCCGATGCGACTCAGCTCAGACGCCGACCGCAGCGACACCTCGACGCCCTCACCACGAAGGGTCTCCACCAGCCTGGCTGCCGAACCCTCACCCTCGGCCGCGACCACCAGCGATCCGCCAGTGGCGATGATTTGGCGCATCTGGGCGAGGGTGCGCTCGGCATCGCCGGCAACGGGCTCCCAGGCCTTCGATTCGAACAGCACCGTGTCGGGGCCCTCGGCGACGGCGACGACGCTCCAGACCGGGGCAGACGTGTGCTCGAGCAACCGGTCGAACTCGACATGCAGGCGCGGGAACTCGACCACGCCTCCGTGAACGTCGACGGCTCCCCAGGTTCCGGCCAGCGTCTTGGCGAGATCGATCTCCTCGGCCAGCAGGTCGCCAGCCCGGTCGCGCATGCGGCGGGGCTCCATCAGCAGGATCTGAGCATCGGGACCAATTAGATCGAACAACACCCGCTCGTCGTCGACCAGCCAAGGAAGCCACGACTCCATTCCGTCGAAGAACTCGCCGTCGGAGAGCCGCTGCCACTGTTCGCGACCCCAAGGGGCGCTCGACATCAACGACAGGGCGCGTGCCCTGACAGCGTCGGTGGGCAGAACCTCTCTGGCAGGGAACAGCCTGACGAAATCGATGTCTTCTGTAGACCGTTGATCGGCTACCGAGAAGCGGGTCAGGCGATCGACCTCGTCACCCCACAGGTCGATACGAACCGGGCCATCGGCCGTGGCGCCGAACACGTCGACGATTCCGCCTCTGACGGCGACCTCGCCACGGTGTTCCACCTGGAACTCGCGCCGGTAGCCGATCTGGACCAACTGGGTGACGAGCTCGGTGGGGTCGATGATGTCGCCTGGCCGGATCTCGATGGGCTCGGCCTGAGCCGTCGCCGGGCCGTTTACCTGCACAAGGGCCCGAACAGGAGCGACAACCACCGCGGGCGCCAGATCGGGCGTGCGCAAGCGCCACATGACCTCGAGGCGTGTGCCCATGGTGTCGATCGAGGGGCTGACCCGTTCGAAGGGCAGGATCTCCCACGCGGGGAACAATGCCACCTGCTCATCGCCCAGCATCGACCGCAGGTCGTTGACCAGTCGCTCGGCCTCAGCCGTGGTGGCCGCGGCCACGACGATGGGCGACCTGTCGGATCGTCTGGCCAGCCCGGCGATGGCGGTGGCTCTGGCGTTGTCGGCGACCGCCAGGACCCCGTGGCTGCGGCCCGCCAGCCGGGTCAAGGCCTCGCTGGACGTGACGCGATCGGGCAGCGCAGACAGCGGGGCGTCGATCACCGTTTGGATCCGCGGTTGAAGCGATTCATCGTCTCGTCGATTCCGTTGATGAGATAACACTCGACGGCGTCGGCGGCCTCGCGCACGACGATGTCGAGTTCGTCGCGGTCGGCCTTTGACGGCGCCTTCAGCACGTGGTCTTTGCCCGCCCGCGAGTTGGTGGGACGACCGACCCCCACGCGCACGCGGGCGAACTCGCGCGAGCCAAGGTGTTGTTCTATCGATTTGAGACCGTTGTGGCCTGCGTTCCCGCCACCGACCTTGACCTTGAGCCCGCCGACGGGAAGATCGACCTCGTCGTGTACGACGACGATTGCGCCAGGGTCGGTGATGCCGTGGCGTTTCACCAGCAGCGAGACCGACTCACCCGACAGGTTCATGTAGGTCTGGGGAAATGCCAGAACCACGCGTCGCCCACCTATCGAGACCTGGGCGACAAGCGCCCTGTCGGCCTTGGAGAGGGCAAGCGCCGCGCTGGTTCCGGGCGTGCTGTGCCTTCCCGCAAGCTCTTCGATGACCTCGACACCCAGATTGTGTCGGGTGCCGCGATATGTGGATCCGGGGTTTCCCAGGCCGACAACCAGCAAATCGGCAGGCGTACCGCGCCTGGCACCGGCCCGGTCGAAGACCGAGCCAAACTTCATGGTCAGTCCTGTGAAGACTCGTCGTCGGCTTGTGCGGCCTCGCCGTCAGATGCCGCCTCGCCTTCGACCGCTTCGCCCTCGGCCTCTTCGGCTTCGTCTTCGACAGCGCCACGAGGCAACGAGCCAGAAGCGATGGGGGTATCGAGGTCGAGGATGGTGGTCACGCCCTCGCCCAGATCGACATCGGCGATGCGGATCGAGTTTTCGACGGTGACGTTGGTGACATCGACCTCGTACTGGCGAGGAATCGAAACCACGGGCGCCTCGACGGCAATCGTGTTGAGGACCTGCTCGAGGATGCCGCCCTCGCGGGCGAGCTCTTCGGCCTCTCCGACGAACACGATCGGCACCTCGACGCTGACGGTCTGCTTGGCGTCTACGAGCAAGAAGTCGACGTGCTGCACGCGATCCTTGATCGGGTGGATCTGGATGTCGCGCACGAAGGTGAGCTTCTGGTCCCCATCGACATCGAGGGTGATCACAGCGTTGGAACCCGCCGAGTTGAGCACACGACGAAACTCGAGTCGATCGACCGTGATCGAGATCGGCTCGATTCCCTGGCCGTAGATGACAGCAGGCACCTTGTTCTCGGCGCGGATGCGGCGCGACGGGCCACTTCCGTGTCCGCGACCGGTGGTGGCTACAAGCGTGTTCTGTTCCATCGACTCGGAAACTCCTGGGAGCACACGGCGATACACCGTGTGGCGTTCGTGGGGGTTCGCAGGTGGCTGCGAAGCGCGACCGACCAGCTTAGGCCCAGCAGCGGTGACCGGCAACGCCTGTGTCGGGGTGCCTAACTCTGGTTCTCGCCGTCGAAGATCTCAGAGACGGACGAATCGTCGTAGATCGCGTGCAACGCCCGGGCGATGACACCAGATGCAGACAGCACTTCGAGCTTGTCGAACTGCTTCTCCGATGGCAGGGGGACGGTGTTGGTCACGATGACCTTGGACAGCGAGGAGTTCTTCATGCGATCGATCGCGGGGCCGCTGAACACAGCGTGCGTGCACGCCGCCCAGACATCGGTGGCCCCCAGGGCAACGAGCTCCTCGGCGGCCGAACAAAGGGTGCCCGCCGTGTCGATCATGTCGTCGACGATGACGCAGACCTTGCCCTCGATATCGCCCATCACGCCCAGAGCCTCGACCTGGTTGACAACCGA
>JAGQSP010000223.1:0-1775 GCA_020439485.1 Acidimicrobiales bacterium
CAACGCATGCGGCTGAGGCAGGGCGCTCACGACATCGACCGCATCCTGTTCCCGGGCGACCCCGACTACGAGTCGGGTGCCGAGTCCGAATTCGGTCAGATCAGGATCTAGGTCCTAGTTGTTGAAGGTCAGCTTCGAACGGATCTGAATGGGTGTGTGGTCCGCAGCGTTTCCGGGCCCGGTGTAGCAGGCAGAACCGCACCTGCTGTCCATGAGAAGCGACTTCGTGGCCGCGTCCTTGATGAGGATTCGCATCACGTCCGGCCCCTTGTCCCAAGGGAACTTGCCACCGCCCTTGACCCACCAACCGTCGGGGGATCCGAGGTTGATGGTCACCTTGCCCGTCTCGTCGGTGAAGCGCATGGTCTGAAGGTTCTGCGAAGTACAGGTTTCTTCGAAGCCACCCGAGAAGCTGTGGCCGTTGAGCCACCGCCAAGCACACACCTGCAAGATGACCTCTCGACTGGTCGGCTTCGACAAGATCTCGACCTCGAGAACTGCATCTCCAGCGATGAGGTTCGGGCTGCGGAAGTTGCCGACATCGTTCCAGTTCGGCTCCCAATAGACGTCGGGACCCGAGTTCATCGTCTGGTTCCAGATCACCACACTGCCGGACGCAGGAGCCTGCGTCGTGGTTGGCCGGGTTGTGGTGGTGGTCGGCTTGGGGGCTGTGGTGGTCGGCTTGGGGAGAGTCGTGGTCGGGAGCTGGCGCGTCGTGGTGGTGTTGCCGGCATCTACGGGCTTCGTGCCGATGATGGCGATGGCGATGGCCCTCGACTGAACGGGAACGCTGAACTGAACGACGGTGCCTCCCGAGAACCACGAGACGGTGCCATCTGTGTCCAAGAGGGCATATCCGCCGGCGCGGTCGCCCGCGGCCCCGACGATGTCGGTGCCTGCGACACCAGCTATCGAGCCGTGGAAGCTCATCCCGAATGCAAATACTCCACCGTCGCCGCCAACCATGGCGTAGGCACCATTGCCGTCGTCTACCGCCGCCACGATCGGGCGATCGAGCGACCGCCCTCTCAGCACACCCGGGACCGAACCTATGAACGAAGCGTTGCCGAAGGCGAATACGCCCCCATCGTCATGGATGATTCGATACCCGGCAGACGCTACCTGAATTTCGACCGCCGTCGTGCGCGCTGCAGCCAGCGGAGAGACCCCAGGTACCGACCCGAAGAAGCCTGCGTCGCCAAATGCGAACACACCGCCATCTTGGCCGAGGATCACATAACCCTTGCCTGTCGGGGTAGGTGCGAGGGCGATGGCGGGCCGGGCGAGGGCAAACCCGCTGAGGTCGCCGAAGTGTCCTGCCGAGCCGTGAGCCGAGACGGTGCCGTCGGCCCTGACTACCCAGTAACCCTTTCCATCGCGAGTAGCGACGAGGTCAACGGCTGGAGAAGCTGAGGCTGCCGCATCGCCCAGGTTCGGGGCTCCGCCGAGTTCGTGGACTCGGCCAGAGGCCTCGAGAACCCATCCGACGGGGGTGAACCCCTGGGCGGAGGACTGGGCACCGGCGTCGGTCTTGACGGTGACAGCAAGCGAAGCGGCCAACAAGCAGACCGACAGAATTCGAACTAGGAAACTACGAGACATGGGGGTCGTCCCTTCGTAAGGCCCGCACGCATTTATTACGCCCAGGTTACATTATCGTCATGTTTCCGTAATCGGTTGAGCAGATGAGATCGATTTATCGACGAACCGGCTCGACATCGAGCTGCGCGTCTGCCACATTTCATGGCTCCAGCCCCCGTAGCTCAGGGGATAGA
>JAGQSP010000223.1:1805-10528 GCA_020439485.1 Acidimicrobiales bacterium
TTCGAATCCTGCCGGGGGCGCTGGCAAACTCCCAGTTCAGAGGATATTTCTTCCCCGAGAATCGGTTCTCAAAATCGCCGATTCCGGATCTGTCCCATACGGTGTCCCATACATGTCGCAGGGTTTGCGTAGGCTTCGGCCGTGGGATCAGGTCGTGGCAGCATCCGGCTCAAACGTGAGCCCGACTACTGGGAAGTTCGTGCCTATGCAGGGCGCGATCCCGTCACAGGGCGCCCTCGATATGTCAGCCGCACCGTTCGTGGCGGCAAGCGGCAGGCTCAGAAGCTGCTCACGTCGCTCACGTCCGAGCTCGATCGGCACGGGCCCACCGCCCGCCACACCATCGACGAACTGCTGAGCGCCCACATCGATCACCTCGAGACCCGCGGCCGAGGCGCCCGCACCATCGAGGGCTACCGCACAATCGCTCGTGGTGTGGCCGCCGACGTGACCCTCGGCAAGACCCGCCTCGACAAGGTCACGGTCAAGTCGCTCGACGACTTCTACAACCGCCTCACCGGCCGAGGCCTCTCCCCCGCCTCGGTCGGCCGCTACCACGCGCTGCTCCGCTCGGCGTTCAAGCAGGCGATGGCGTGGGGCTGGATCGCCACCAACCCGGTCCAGCTGGCAACCCCGCCGTCGGTTCCCCGAGTGGGCCGCAAGATCGCCACGCCCAAGGTCGTCGCTGCCCTGTTGGCCGAGGCGGCTTCGAGCCGGAACCCCGAGAACTTGGTCGCCTTTCGCCTCCTCGCAGCCACCGGCGCACGTCGGGGCGAGATCTGCGGGTTGCGCTGGTCCGCTGTCGATATCGAAACCGGCCGTATCGAGATTCGTGCCGCAATGGCGCAGCTCAACAACCGCAAGGTCGTCGAGAAGGAACCCAAGACCCACCAGATCCGCGAGGTCACCGTCGACGCCCAGACCGTCGACCTCCTCCGAGAGCACCACGCCTCCCAGATACAACTCGCCGCAGAGATGGGCGACGAGCTGTCGAGGGAAGCCTTCGTTCTCGCCGACATGACCCTCGACCCCACCGGCGAGGCGCCGACCCAGCCCAACCGCCTCACCCAGGCATTCGCCCGCATCCGGGCCAGGGTCCCCGGAGCCGAGGAAATGCGTCTCCACGACCTGCGCCACTGGTATGCCAGCACCCAACTCGACGCCGGCGAACCCTTGCCTGCCGTGGCCGCCCGCATCGGAGACCACGTCGAAACCCTCGCCAAGGTCTACGCCCACAAAGGCCACCGCGGCGACCAGCAGGCCGCCGACCACATCGGAAACCTCCTCGATGGATAGAGGCAGGCCCGCCGGTGGGGATCTGATCGGCTACGCCGACGAGTCCATCCGAGGAGCGCGCTATCGCATCGCCGTGGTAGTGCTCACCCGTTCGAGCGGTTCCGAGGCCCGTCGGAGCCTCAAGCGGCTCGCATCCTCGCTCGGCAAGTCGAACCTCCACTTCAACGATCTACTCCCGGATCAGCGTCAGCGGGCGCTCAGAGAGTTCGCGGACCTTCCGGTGGCCGTCGCTTCCGTCTTCTGTCACGCCAGGCAGAAAGGCGAGTCCGAAATGAACGCCCCGCGACCTTTCCATGACGGGCGCCGTGCGCTGGCTTCAGGGGATCGGAGCGGTCGAGTTGTGCCTCGACTCGCTCACCGGTCGCGAGCCGGCGACGGTCGAGCAATCTCCGACGCCCGACGTAGCGGTCCGACCCTCCACTTCCGCCATGCCCATAGCCGGGACGATCCCCTGCTCTGGATCGCCGACGGCGTCGCCCACGCGGCTGGTACGCGCAGCCGAGCTACCGGGCTCACATGGCTCGAGCCCGAGCTACGGCTCTGACCCTCAGACGCGCAAAACCCCGCACCTCGTATGGTGTCGAGCGTACGGGGCCTACTTCCTTCGGCCCTCGGCCTCCGGCTCTTCAAGTATCGGGACTCTATGGACGGAAATCAACTCGCCGGAACGATCTCAGCGGGGTTTAAGGGCGGCCGGAAACGTCCAGCGGAGTCCGGGGAATTCCGAATGTGCTGGCCAGAGGGTGATTTCTTGTCCGGGCTTTCCGGCTGAACCCGGCGATTCCGACCCGATCCGGCGAGTCTTGTGCGCGTTTTGTGCGCGTCTGTGCTGCTCGCAACGACGCTCGCCTTGACCATCGGTCTGGATTGCACCTAGGCAAACTCGGTGGAAGCTCCCTGGGTTGTTGTGCGACGGTTTGGCATTCCTGAACCCGAAGCAGCTGGGTGGGTCGTCCAGTTCGACATGCCGTTCATGATCAGCATGCCGGACTCGATGGTCGACAGTCGGCTCAAGTCCTACATGGAGACCACGACAGCTGGAGCTGACACCACACCAGTTCCGTACTCGCCGCGCCTCGAGAACCCGACGTCCGTAGGGCCCCTGGCACACATCCCAACCGAGACGGTCGATCCCGTGCTCGTGCAACTCGACCATGGCTTTGGGCAGGTCCGAACGCTACGACGACTCCGCAACGTCGACGTGCCCTTCGTGCTGGCAGGCGAGCTTCGACCGTGTTACGGGCAGTCCGCGTTCACAAGTATTCAGGTGGAGTTCGGTGAGACCGCGTCGAAGTGGATCGATCAACATGGTGACAAGGCGATGGAAGCAGCCGCGGACCTGGCCCTCGACGCGACCAACCGACTCATCACCGAGTACCGAAACCGATGCGACGCCTTCTGGGCCCAGCCGATTGGTCGGGATCTTGTCTCGGCTTTCCGCTTCTACGTCAATGACGGGACCACCCTCCGGCCACGCAAACTCGCGCGGCCACCTGGGGGCCCAGTCCGCGGCCTCGGGTCGGAGCCACTTCTGTCAGGGGATCGCCTTAAGGAGGTCCGCGCCGCTCTCTGGAACCCGCTGGATGATCCCCAGCCAGCACGCGAGGTCTTCTTCATGGCAATGGAGCACCGAGCGCGCGGCCGATACCGAAACGCGGTGATCGACTGCTCCGTGGCCTTCGAGACATTCGTTTCGGACTACGTGCAGGTCCATGGGGAGGTCGCAGGCTGGTCACACGAATCGATCGTCGACGCATTCTTAAGAAGGCCGAACGGACGATGGCGCAGTGTCACGGAGGTTCTCGGCCGGCTGCCATCAGACCCGGTGAATGTGGACTTCTGCGCCACATCCGAGTACGCGGATTGGCGCGAACACGTAGCGAACCCACGCAATGCCCTGGTTCACGGGGAGGTGAGAGAAGCAACGCGGCAGATGGCTGACCAGGCAATCGATGCTTCACACGAGGCCATTCGCAAGCTGCAGGAACTCAAGACCTACATGTAGACGCGTCCCGGAAGATGTGCTTCCGATCGCGCCTGACGCCTCGGTCGACCGCCCGTGCCCGGACTGACGCGGCGGTTCGAGCGGGCTACCGCATCGCTGATAGGAGCGCACGGCGATTGCAGGAGCGACCGCGAGTTCAGGCAAGCTGCTCGATCGTGGCCAATACGATGATCGTAGATAGCAGGTCCGACGTGGTCCTCTCCTGTCTCGGCTGGGTCGACCGGGGGGCGTTGTGGCGCTTCGACGGCCAGAGCGGGCAACAGGACTCTATTCCGCTCAGCAACGCTGACTACGTACGACTGTTCCGCGGCAAGGCCGAGTGTTTCGCTGTCCAGCACATCTGGCAGTCGGGCCGCTTTCGCATGACCGCGCACGCCTGGAGCGTCCCGGAACAGACGCTCAGCTCCATCGAGGTCGGCGAACACTCCGCAAACCTCGACGGTGACGCCTCGGTATGGGCATCGCTGCCATCGACCTACGTTGGACCCGTTGCCGCTGGCCCGTCCATCTGCTACCGGGTGCTCGCCCTCGACGATGCGACGCCTCGGACTATTCGGCTCGACTGGTTCGACGACTACGACCCGATGTACCAGAGCGTCGGATCTGCACAGCTACTTCCCGGGTCCAAGCAGTTTGTCGTCGGGATCCAGCGATCATCCGACCTCGTCATAATCGATGCCGATGATGGGCATGTCGTGCGCAGGGTTCCGCTTGCCGATCGTCACGGGAACCCTCACCCGATTCTCTCCACGACGGGACAGAACGTATGGGCAGCCGACTACGACACCCTGGTGCGCCTGGACACGACGACCTGGCAGGTCGCCGAATCAGCATTGCTTCAGCCCGCACGCGAAGGTACCGGCATGTTCATCGGCGACCTCTGGGTGACACCCGACGAGTCCGAGATCCTTGTACCGAGACCAGGTTCGGGCGATGTGCTCGTGCTCGACTCGGAGAGCCTCGCTATTCACGCCTCGGTCTACCTCGGTTCCGAACCCCTCGTGGCAGTAGCGCTCGCGGACGGACGGATCGTGGCCCGTGACTGGATGACCGGCAGTGTGCTGCTGGGCCAGCTGGACCGGCCATAGCGGGGTCCGACGAAGCTCAGCTTTTCCCACCCCATGCGAGCAGAGCAGGGCGCGCAGTGCAGCGGTCGAGGCGGCACGCCTGACGTGCGCCGCGCTAGCCGCCAGGCCAGCGGCGTTCGAGTCCCTTGGCTCCGATCACGTACAGGTATGGGCCGGGCTTGGTTGCCCTCTGAACGATGCGGTTGAGGTGAAGGCTGAATCGCTCGGCCATCTGCGGTCCGGTCAGGTTGGCGTTGTTGAGCGAGAACACTCGGAGCGACGTGCGACTCAGCGTCTCGATGTGGTCCCGGATGATCGCGTAGTCCTTGGTGAGGGCCACCCAGCCTTCCCGATCTGCGCGTTCGATCCAGTCAGCATCGGGAACTCGCTCATCCTCACCGTCGAGGTAGACCTCGGCCATCGGCAGCACCGTGTAGCCGCGAGCTCGGATCGCGTCGGCCACCAAGTATCGGCCGAGTCCGCGGTCGAGGAAGAAGGTCGGGGCGGGCGGGTCAGGCCGCCGCTTGCTTCGCCGGCCAGATGGCATCGACAGCTTCCTGGATCTCGTCGACCGGAACGTCGTAGTCGCGGGCGATCGACCCGACCGGCTCACCTGCGACAAGGCGGGATCTCACCGCCGACAACGGGGCACCACCATGAACAAAGACCGGACCGCCGCTCTCGACCTCGGGAACGACTCGCAAGAGTCTGCGTTCGGTCACCGGAAGGATCAGTTCACTCGCCCACGTGTCCTCGAAGGTGATCCGTTCGAGGTACTGGCTGATGACGTCGTGGAACACTCGCTGGCCCGAACTGACGATGGTCAGCAAACCCAGTTGTTTGTCGTCGGCGCTCTTCGCGTAGTCGTACAAGACGTCCGCCCCATCGCTGTACAGCTGACGCGAAGCCAGCGCATGCTCAAGTTCGCCTTGGCTGGAGAGCACCTCTAGGGCTCCGCGAATCCGTTGCATTGGCAAGCCGGTCTGGCGGAACGCCTGCACGACAGTCGCTTCGACGAGGCCGATGAAGCTGATGCTGCGATCATCTCCGGCCGAGCGCGGAACCGACGTGATCACAGGACCTTGACTGACCACAGCACGTCCCACGGGATGCCGCTCATATCCGTGAGCCCAGGTCGCAAGGGTGGACGCACTCATGCCGACCAGCCTCGCTGCCCCGGCCACCGAGTACAGCCCGCGAGTGAATCGTGAATCGGTCACCCATCCTCCTCTACGACCAGTCCGTGCGACCGAGTGTACGTCTCGTGGCAACACTGAGACCTGCAGGATGCGGTCGACCGCCAGCTCCATCACCGGCCCACGACATCTGGCCCGCATCCAGCGGTGTGATCCGCCTCGTCGTTCGCTTGAATCCAACGACGAGGGCTGTGGCATGTTCCGAAGTGTGGGCTGCGGCTTCGGCGTCGTCGCGTTCCCAGAACAGCCGAAGACCCAAGCTCCCTCTCGAGACACGCCCTGGCACCACCCAGACTGGTATGCGACCCGCCTGCTACTGCTCCCGCTGCGGCAGGTGGTCGCGCAGGATCTGAGCGACTGCCTCTCGGACGTGTGGCGCGTTCAAGCGACCGCGGGTGGGGCCGGCGAACTCAGGGCTGTGCATGACGACGTGAGCCAGGACGAGGCTCGGCCACCATTCTCGCTCGGCGAGCACATCGCGAATGCCCGACACGTGATGTCCGTGCTCGACCATCGCAGAGCCGTTGACCCACGACAACACGGTTCCCTCGCCTACGAACCGTTGACTTGCCGGACCATCCACTGCGACGAAGTCGAGTTGGACGTCCTCATGTCGGCCGTTGGCGGAAGTAGTAGCCGGAGCAAAGCGCGGTGGCAGGAGGAGTGGGGCCAGATCAGCCAACCCGGACGAGCTGTAGAACGCCTCGGAATCGACGCCCACCCGCAAGCCTGGGAACAAGTGGGCGGCCTCAAACAGACGGGTACGAATCGTCCGCCGATCGAAACTGACGCCCGGCTCGAAGATCTCGCGGTCGATCGTGTACCGGACACGCGTGCCGTGCTCGATCGGGCCAGGGTCCAACACAGTGAGCGGGCCCGGAACGCCACAGTTGAACATCTGTTGCCAGCACACACTGCCGCGAACGCTGACGATGTCGAGTTCGGCCGCGAGTGCAGCCACAGGCGCCAGGCCAGCGCCGAGGGAAGAAAGGTGGATATGCGGCGCATGATCGTCGACCGACCGCGCGTCCCGCAGAGTCGTGCAGAACGACTCGACCAGATTCCTGCCACCGCTTTCGGACATCTGATCGAACGGAAGACCCGGACCGTCATCGAGGACCTCAACCATGTCGCCAGCGAAACGAACGGAAACAGAAGTCGCCCTGTCGATGAGGAACTGGTCAATCGAGTTGTTCACCAGTTCATAGACGATGTGGCTGAGACCCGGGGACCGTGTTGAACCGACATACATGCCTGCCCGGCTTCTTACCTGCTCGGCCCAGGTCTCATTGCCTCCCACCGAACCCGCTACCACGTCTCAATTCTAGGCCGCCCGCGGTCGCGTAAGCCGGCTGACGCGGGGTAGCCCATGCGGCCAGCGTTCTTCGTCGCCGTTCGCACGCGGACAGCGACATCAGACTTGCGTGTCGCGTTCTCGCTCTCCAATGCGCCTACCGACTTATGGGAATTCGTTTGTCGCGTCCGGCGGCTCTCGAGGTCCCTGGGGTGGGTGTCGGCAACTGGTGCAGGAGGACGCATGCGAAGAGGACTTCGACTTGTCTATTCGGTGAGCGAGGCGGCTGAGCTGCTGGGTATCGGTCGTTCGACGGCCTACGAGCTGGTAGCCCGCGGCGAGTTGCCGTCCGTGGCGATCGGCGGTCGCAGGGTCATCACTCGCCCCGCGCTCGCTGAGTTGCTCGGCGTCGAGCCACCGCTCCCGGCCGAACTCGACGCAGCCCGCACCGCTGCACACGACGCCTCTCACTCCCGGCGCCAGTCGCCACGTCCCCGCAAGTCGCCCAAGGCCGATCAGCCGAACCTCCCGTTCACCGCCTGAAGCCGCCCGATGACACCTACCAGCATCTCCCGCCAGAGCGACGTTCAAGTGACAGACGAGTGCACACCCAGGGCCAGTAGATGGTGCATCGCCGTCGGGATGTCCAGTAGATGGCCGCCAGCGTGACCACCATCTACTGCTCCCCGCGGCGGCCACCTACTGGCGGGGCGAGAGAACCAACTTCAAAGTCGGAGGTCGGTAGACCTCCAGATGTGTCTCGGCGGAATCGGTACGGGCACTAGATGGGCGCCGTCAATCGGATCGGCGGGGAGTGCGAGGAGTGGAGCGATCGACAGGGTTCACAGGTCGGGGCGGCGTGCGATGCTCGAGCTGCTGGGTGTAGTGGCTCCTGTTAGGTCGAGTCGTTCAGTCAACCTTGAGCAGGGGTCAACTCGGATTCGGAGTATCCCGTGACGTTCGATGCTGGCCCGTCGCACCGGCTTCCAGAGACGCGACTAGGGACAGCCTGAGGACGTGTCGCCCTTCGCTAAGTGCCCTTGGCGTGCCCGCCTCCAGACCGCCCGAATCGCGTGTGCCACTCCCGCAAGTGCCCCTACTCCAAACAGCACCCTCACCGAAACAGTCAGCCAGAACGGCCAAGGCGACGCACCGCACCGGAATCGCCCGGCTTCAAACTCCGCTTCTCCCAGAACCACGCGCCCATCGGTAGCCTCGTCGGAATAGTCGACAACGGCGATGTCGCCGACGTCCATCTGCTCGAGGTTCACAGCGAGCGGCGCAGTGAACACGAGCCTGTCAGCAACCTCTGCGTCCACGACGAGCGGCCCACTCATGTCGAGATCTGCGACCGACCCCCTCACCAGGTACGAGTCGCCCGGCTCAGTCACCGCAACAACGAACGGCGCCTCAGCCCCGCCAATCCCACCGAGCAACTGAACGTCAAGCACCGCCGACTCCAACACCGGTGACGCGCCCTCACGCAGCCCCACATCGGGCCCTACAGCAAACCCTGCAATACCGACATCCGTGCACCGTGACATGACATCAAACCCGCCGGCAGTCTTGCGAACACCAATCTCACCGCTGCCACTACACGACGCAAGCAACGCAACCCCACAGACCCCCACGACACGCCAGCGTCCCATCGCCACACCGTACGCCGATCACCCGGCACTCAAACGCCCAGCACAGAACCAACCCCTGCCAACAAGCCCCACCCTCAACCCAAAGCACGCCCCACCCTCACGACCGAATCGCACGACGGAATCCCACATCCCTCACACCTCCGAAACCGCCGAGACACAACTGGACATCCTGCGGACGTCCAGGCGACGGGACCTACCTTCGGACCACTTGGGAGG
>JAGQSP010000024.1:0-2531 GCA_020439485.1 Acidimicrobiales bacterium
CCGCCCGACATCGCGCCGAGCGTCTTGTCGACGATGGGCGTGAAGTCGTCGGGCCAGTCGTAGGGAGCGTCGACGATGACACCAGCCTCGGTGACCGAGTCAAACAATGCCAAGGCGTCGTCGAGGATTCGCCGCTGGTGTACAGCATCGCCCGGCGGCCCGAACGGATTGCCCATCGGGTAGTTGACGAACAACGACCTGGGCGGGCGTACCAGGGCTGTCAGATCTCGTCCGGTCGAGACCAGAACCGTCGGGATACCGGCCTCTTCGACCACACGCGCTACCAGACCCACGGTCTGGTGATCGAGCGGTCAGGCGGGCACCAACAGGGCGAGGTCGACATCGTCTCTCTTGAGTTGCTGTACCCAGGCGGGTGCGACCTCTTCGATCAGCTGGGTGCGCTTGTAGATGCGTCCCATGAACCCGCTCCACAGACGGGGCGCGACCTCGCCGACGGTGCCGTCCGCGGCCGCTTCACGCAGCCGATCGATGGGAAACACGCAGTTGATGTCCTCGCGTGCCGCGTCGACGTCGTAGTAGCTGTCGTGCACCTGGAACGCGCTCGATGCCTCCTCAGCAGAGATGTCGTCGAGGCGGAAATCGTTGCGAGCGTATGGATCCCAGGCCGCATCGCAGGCACGCGACACCCCACCCGAGGTCAGCAACGTCACCCGAGATTCAGACACCGGCTTGGTCAGCGGGGTCAGGGGTGCGGTTTCGTTCACGGTCCACACGTATGGCGGAAACCCCTGTGCCGCATAGCGGGCATTCAATCGATCGACGTAGCGAACAGGCTCCATGGGCCGAGTCTTGCACCCGGGTGCGGGACCGACCGCATCTTTGCGGCGACTAGGCGAACAGAGGCGCAAGCTGCGACGTGTCGGCGTATTCCTCGATGCTGACGATCTGTTCTTCGTCGTCGAATCGCACCACAACGCACACGTCGATGGTCACCTGTGTTCCCGCCGGGTTCGTCAGCGTCACATCGTGTTGTTCGACCGACGCCGTGTCGGTGGTGACCCTGCGGATATTGCCGTACGACACTCGCAGTCGCGGTTGCCAGTAGGCCTGATCGATCATGTCCAGCATGTCGTCGAGCCCAACGGGCGGCGATCCGTTCTGGCGGGCCCAAAAGCCGTCGGCGCAAAGAGCCCGCACGTCGGCGGGGTCCTGGCGGGTGAACGCCCCGAACAGGGCATCCATCTTCGAGTCGAGATCCATGGTCGGACGCTAGACCCACACCTGCGCGAAGTAGCGTCGCGCGCCGCTCAGGTGACGTTGGTGATGGCGCCCTTCTCGGCTCCCTGGGCGAGTTTGGCGTACTTGGCGAGCACGCCGGTGGTGTAGCGAGGCGTTGGCGGACCAGCCCACCGGGCGCGCCGTTGCTCGAGTTCGTCATCGCCGACCAGCAGGTCGAGGGTGAGGGTGGGAACGTCGATGCGGATGCGGTCGCCGTCTTCGACGAAGGCGATGGGACCACCGTCAACGGCTTCGGGTGCTACGTGACCTATGCAGAACCCCCATGTGCCACCCGAGAACCTGCCGTCGGTGATGAGGGCCACGTCGCCGCCGCGGCCTGCGCCTTTCAGCGCACCTGTGATGGCGAGCATCTCGCGCATCCCCGGGCCGCCCTTGGGGCCCTCGTAGCGAATGACGATGACGTCGCCAGGCCGAATCTCGCCGCCCATCACGGCAGCCATCGCGCCGTCCTCACCGTCGAACACCCTGGCCGGACCTTCGAACGACCGCTGTTGTTTGCTGAGGCCGGCGACCTTGACCACGGAACCCCTGGGTGCCAGCGATCCGGTGAGAATGTTGAGACCGCCCTCGTCATTGATGGGGTTCGAGACCGTTTGCACGACGGTGCCGTCGGGAGATGGTGGATCTATGTCGGCGAGGTTCTCGGCCATGGTCTTGCCGGTGATGGTCATCTCGTCACCGTGCAACAGACCGGCGTCGAGCAGATGCTTGAGCACAACCGGTACACCGCCGATGCGGTCGAGGTCGGTCATGTGGAACTTGCCGCCCGGCTTCATGTCGGCAAAGTGGGGCACCCGAGCGGCGACCTTGTTGAAGTCGTCGAGTTCCAGCTGAACGCCTGCCTCGTTGGCGATGGCCAGGAGATGCAGGACGGCGTTGGTCGACCCGCCCAGCGCATTCGCGACGGCGATGGCGTTCTCGAAGGCGCCCTTGGTGAGGATGTCGCGGGGCCGCAGACCTGTTTGCAGCATGTTCATGACCGCCTCGCCGGCCCGACGCGCGTCGTCATCACGGCGGCGATCGACAGCCGGCGGCGAGGCCGACCCCGGTATCGACAACCCCAGCGCCTCGCCGATCGAACTCATCGTGTTGGCCGTGAACATCCCGCCACACGCACCCTCGCCGGGGCATGCGTTGCGTTCGATAGCGGTCAGTTCGGCCTCGGTGATGGTGCCCGCAGCACATGCGCCCACGGCCTCGAACACCGACGTGATGTCCAGTGCCTGACCGTTCAGGTAGCCGGGCAGGGTCGAGCCGTTGTAGACGAACAC
>JAGQSP010000024.1:2613-6913 GCA_020439485.1 Acidimicrobiales bacterium
ACCACGGCCTCGACCGAGTCGGCGATGATCTCGCGCGACACCAACGAAGCACGCATGCCCTCATGGCCCATCGAAATGCCGTCGGACACGGTGATGGTTCCGAACTCCAGAGCCACTCCGCCTGCGCTGCGCACGCCATCTTTGGCCGCCGCGGCCAGCCGCCTGATCGACAGGTTGCAAGGCGTTATCTCGTTCCAAGCCGACGCGACGCCGATCTGGGGCTTGTCCCAGTCGTCGTCGGTGAGGCCGACGGCACGCAACATGGCCCGAGAGGCAGCCTTTTGGACCCCGTCGGTTACGTCACGCGATCGAGGCTTGATGTCGATGGGGGTGTCGCTGGCGTTCATGCATCGAGGCTAACGGCCCCCAGGGGTGCTCGACCGGTCCGCGGCCGAAGCGATCGGCGAGATCGCGGACCCCACCGGCGTGGCACCCCAACGCCCACCGCTGCGACGTTGGCACAGACGATCATCGCCATTCCCAGCCATTCATGAGCCGAGGGAACCTGGGCCAGCAGCACCATCCCGCTGAGGGCCGCAAGTCCTGGCTGCATGCTCATGAGGACACCGAACAGCTTGGGTGGCACGGTTCGCAGCACCGTCAGATCCACCGCGTACGGAACCACCGAGGACAACACCCCAGTGCCGATGGCATAACACAGGGCTGGCCCCCACAGACGCCCGTGCCATGCCAGTTGAACCAGCACGGGCGTGTAGATCACCGCCGAGATTGCGGTGGCGACCGCAGGTGCCTGAAGGCCCTGCACCCGGCTGCCAACGACTCGGTTCAGCAGGATGTACGCGGCCCAGCACCCGGCCGCGAGCACCGCCAGCGCGAACCCCACAATGTCGGAAGAGCCGTCGGGCAGCACCAGTATATAGACACCTGCCGCCGCAAACAGTGCAATGGCGAGGTCGCGCTTGCTTCGCGATGCCAACAGCGACACGGCCAGGGGGCCGAGGAACTCGAGCGTCACCGCCAGCCCCAAGCCGACACGAGAGATCGCGGCGTACAACGAGAGGTTCATCGTCGACAGCACCGCGGCCAGCAACACAACTGGACCGAACTCTCGGCTGGTCCAGCGGGCCACCGGAGGTCTGGCGATAGACCACAGGGTGACCGATGCAACGATCTGGCGAATCCCGACCACCCCGGCAGGGCCCATCACCGGGAAGGCGTGAGCGCCAAGGGCCGCGCCGACCTGGTTGCTCGATCCGCTGGCCACCAGGCGCGCTACTTGGCCCCGCAAGTCACTTCGACTGGGTTCGGTCATCGGGTGAAGTATCGGGTCACCTGATTGATGCGTCCAATGCCTATTTGACACCAATTGATACGGTTGACGTATGGACTTGGAGCTCCGTCATCTTCGGGCGTTCGTGGCGGTGGCCGACGATGGGTCGTTCACGGCTGCTGCCGAACGGCTCCATTTCTCGCAGGCGACCGTGTCTCGTGCAGTTGCCGGATTGGAGGCCGCTGTCGGGGGCCGGGTTCTGTGGCGAACCACCCGCGAGATCGGCCTGACCCCTCTGGGCCAGCGCATCCTTGGACCTGCCCGGCGCATTCTGGACGAGGCTGCATTCATCGCCCATGCGAACGAGCGCAGCGACGCCGACATTCGTATCGGCTATGCGTGGGCTGCACTGGGCCGCCACACGATCGATCTTCAACGACGCTGGGCGGGTGAGTTCCCCGGCTCGGAGCTTCGATTCGTGCAGTCGTCGACCCCGACATCGGGCCTGGCCGAGGGCGAGGTCGACGCCGCTGTATTGCGCAGGACTGTCGACGACGAACGTTTCGAGGCTGTATTGGCCGGTGTCGAGCAGAGATTCGCCGCCCTGTCGACCACCGACCCTCTGGCCAGGCGCCGCAGCATCACCTTGGCCGACTTCGCGGATCGGGTGGTGGCGATCGACGACCGCACAGGCACGACAACGATCGACCTGTGGCCCGCCGATTGTCGCCCCTCACGAACCAGGGTTGTTCACGGCATCGAGGACTGGCTGACACTGATCGCCGCAGGTCCGGCAATTGGCATCACGGCAGAGGCAACAACCCACCAATACCCCCGCCCCGGCGTGAAGTATCGGCCGGTTCGCGACGCACAGCCGATTCCGGTCTGGCTGGCGTGGAGACGCGACGACCCGCCCGCCAACATCGACCAACTGGTTCGCCTGGTGTGCGAGGCATACACCAGGGCCTGAGCGCCGCAGTGTTCAGCGCGGTGCCAGGTCGGGGCGGAATTCCTTGGTGAACTTGCGGCGCTCCTGGTCGGGGATGACCATCGAGCGCCGGCGGGTCATGTCGAAACACAGATCGACACCCTCGATAACCGCCAACACGTCGCCCGTGGAGGTGTCGTAGGCCCAACTGATGTCGCGCTCGATCTTCTCGCCGACTTCGATGGTGGCGCTGAAGCTCTGGATCGGCGTGCCGATCGGCACCGGCTCGGGCCTGACCCACAGACGGGACTCCATCACAACGAAGGCGTAACGGCCCCCGTCTGGCAGGGTTCTGACCCACTCGCTGATCTCGTCGAGGCGCTCTCCGCCCCAAATGAGGTTGTTGGCCAACCAAGTCGGGACCGTGTCTGCGCCCATCGTGTCTTCGAGGTCGACCGTACGTGGACGGCGCACGGCGAGGCCGCTCTCGATCAACTCGTTCAGTGGCGGCGCGCTGGCCAGGCCGTCGGTCTCCAAGCGCAGGCTGCGGGGGCGCCCATAGTCGGGGAGGTCGACTTTGGGACCATCGGGTGACGGATGGTCGAGCTCGTGAACGAACGTGGCTGCCAGGTCGTTGTCGGCCCGGTTGCGAAGCTCGTGATATATCCGCAACCGGTCGCTGCCGCCGATCAGGCCACTGCGGACCTCGAGCTGGTTGCCCAGCATCTGCTCGTGGTGGTGGCGGGTATAGGCACTGCGCAGCTTGGGTTCGTCGAAGCCCATCTGCTGGCACATCGATCGGGTTGCCGACATGGCGTTCATGCCGTAGTAGCGGACGTTCATGTGGCCGAGGTCGTCGATCTGGTCCTCGATCACCGTGCTGGAGTGGGTGACGGTCAACTGGGCGGGGGGCAGATTCACGCCGCACAGTTTGGCGCCCAAAGCGCACCATTGGCGACGCCGGCACGATCTGGAGGCGGGTTCTCACCCGATACCGGGGCAAGGCAGCCTCCAGATAGCGTCTCCGCGGGGACGCCTTTCTTCAGGCGAGGGCGTCGGCGAAGGTCTCGAGAGCGACCGTTGCGAAGGCGACCATGTTGCGCGATCGGTCGTCGTCGCCGGTGAGGTGGTGCCTGGTGACCGTCGACGGGCCCCAGATTCCCACCCAAACGTGACCGGCGGGATCGCCGTAGGGGTTCCCGGAAGGCCCGGTGGCCCCACCCTCACCGATGCCCCACGTGGCACCCAGTCGGCGGGCAACCGACTCGGAGAGATAACGAACGAACGGCTCGCTGGCCCCGCGCAGGCCTGGTGGGGTCTCGATCTCGCCCGAGAGGAACCCCCGCGTCGCGTGCTGGGTATAGATGATCGACCCGCCGCGGAAGTATGCCGAGGCGCCAGGTCGAGCCAACAGGGCCGTCGAGATCAAGCCCCCGCACGAACCCTCGGCAACGGCGACGGTCTCGCCTCGTTCTACGAGGCGATCGCCGATTCGAGCACCCAGTTGCAGCAGTTCGGAGATGTCCATCGCCCGAGACTACGCAGCTGTCTCTGCCGGTCGGGAAACGCTCACGTTCGCTCCAGGCTCCTGCCTAGACTGCCGAACGGAACGGAGCTTGGAAGATGACGGGTCGCAGGGCACTGGTAGTAGGCGGAACGGGCCCCACCGGGCCGGCAATCGTGAACCGCCTCTTGGCGGCAGGCTACGAGACCACCATCTACCACTCCGGGGCCCATGAGGTCGACTTCGACAGCGACGTCGAGCACCTGCACGGCGACAACCGCGATGGCGACGACATCGCGGCGAAGCTCGCTGGGCGAGAGTGGGAGGTCGCGATCTTGACCTCGGGACGACTGCGGGCCCTGGCCAATGAACTGGCCGGCAGATGCAGTCGGCTGGTTGGCATCACTGGTCAGCCGGTGTACCGGGGCGCCGTGGTCCCTACGCCTGAGGGTTTGATTGCTCTGCCGGTGCCCGAGTGGGCCGAGCGCCAAAGCGACAGGCCTGACTACACCGGGAAGGTCGCCGCGGGTGAGGACCAGCTCATGCAACAGCATGGTCGTGGCGATTTCGAGGCGGCCATCGTCCGATATCCGGGCGTCTACGGGCCACGCGGACCGCTGGCGCACGAATGGGCGGT
>JAGQSP010000224.1:0-6385 GCA_020439485.1 Acidimicrobiales bacterium
GCGCCGACCTGCGGATGGGTTATCAGGTGGCGCCCCACCTCGTTGTCGGGGCATCGGAGATACGCGACCGTGGACTCGTCGAGCCCGGCCTGGCGGCAAGCGTCCACGATCAAGGCGCTGCAGCGGGGAACCTCGGGAGCCGGCTTCAGCACCACGGGGTTGCCGGCCGCCAACGACGACGCGACGCCACCCACAGGTATGGCAACCGGGAAGTTCCACGGTGGCACCACAGCTACCACCCCGAGGGGTTCGGATTCGACGGTCGGGTTCCACTCGAGATCGTCTGCGCACCGGGCGTAATAGTGTGCGAAGTCGACGGCCTCGGAGACCTCCTTGTCGGCTTCGGCAACCGTCTTGTTGGCTTCGTCGACCATGACTGCCACGAACTCGCCTCGGCGCCGTTCGATGGTGTCGCCAAGCCTGTCCAGAACCGACGCACGCTCGCGTCGACCAGAGCGCAGCCATGGCGACGCAGCCAGGCGGGCCACGACCCTGTCGACCTCGTCGGTGGTGCTGATCTGGTCGGGGGTGCGAACCCCGCTGCCCGACTCCAGAGCAGCGGCCAGCCATTGGCGGTTGGCCTGAAGCGTCGGGTCGGTGTCGGGGGCATTCTCGAAGACGTCCCGCGGGCCGCTGAAGTCGACACCGGCGTGCCGGTTCTGGTCGCGCATCGCAGCCGCGACTACCTGGTTTCGTCTGGCCACCGCCTCGCGGAATCGTGCGGCCTCGGTACGAAACGATTGGCTGGCGGGGGCGAGGTCGACGAGGCTGTGAAGGAAGTTCTCGGGTGAGGCGTTCTCCTCGAGCCGCCTCACCAGATAGCTGATGGCCGCGTCGAAATCGGCCGGGGCGACAGCAGGCGTGTACAGCAGCATCGCACCGGCTTCGGACTTGACCGTGCGCGCCTGCGCTGGTGCCATGCCCTGCAGCATCTCGAACTCGACCCTCGACTCGACACCGCGTTCGACGCTCAACAGTCGGGCGAATGCAACGTCGAAGAGGTTGTGGCTGGCCAACCCGAGGCGCACTGCTCGCATGCGGTGAGGCTGCATCAGCCAGTCGAGGCAGCGCTTGTAGTTGGCGTCGGTGTCCGCCTTGGTCGAATAGGTGGCCAGCTTCCAGCCGTGCATTGCGGCATCCACCCGTTCCATCGCCAGGTTGGCACCCTTGACCAGCCTGATCTTGATGTCGGCGCCGCCGCGGTCCTTGCGTTGCCCGGCCCACGACACCAGCCGTTCGAGGGCGCCCGCGGCATCGGGCAGGTATGCCTGCAGCACGATGCCGGCTTCGAGGTCGAGGAACTCGGGCATGTCGAGCATGCGCTCGAACACCTCGATGGTCAACGCCAGGTCGCGGTATTCCTCCATGTCGAGGTTCACGAAGGTGTGGTTGGCGGCCGCGGCCTGGAACATGGGGGTCAGGCGGCTCGTCAACCTCTCGACGTTGTGCTCGAAGGCCCAGGGGTGGAGTTGGGCCGCAACCGATGACACCTTCACCGACACATAGTCGACCGACGAGTTCTCGATCAGGTCCATGGTCATAGCCAGCCGTCGGTCGGCCTCGGCGTTGCCCAGCACGGCCTCGCCCAGCAGGTTCACGTTCAGGCGATATCCCTCGGCCTGGCGTTTGTCGATGTGGTCTGCGAGCTGCCTGTGGCGTGCGTCGACCAGAAGATGGCCGACCATCTGGCGCAGCCGGCGGCGAACCAGGGGCATCACAAGTCGGGGAACCCGGGGTGCCAGCGTGGCACCGGCCCGCAGCAGCGCCCCATCGACGCGCCCGGCGAAGGCCGGCGTGCCGTGGCGGGCGACCAGGTCGGCGAGCTGCTCTGCGCCAACGGTGTCGCTGTCGGGGCGCGCCACGCGATCGACGAACTCGAGCGTGAACGCAATGCCATCGGGATCGGCCAGGATCGAGCGCAGCTTGCCTGCGGCGGCGCGGTCGGCCCGGTTCTCCTCGGCGGTGGCCTGGGCCAACCAGCGGGAGACCAGCTCGACGGACGGGTCGACCAGGTCGTCGGGGGTGGTGGCGTGTGCGGTCTCTGGCACCGGGATCATCACCTCCATCGTGACTGGGGTCACAAGGATTGTCTTGTACGATCCGTGCCCTACCCGCCGTCGGATTCGACAAAACACGGTCGCCGTAGCGGGCCGAGCTGGGGCGAACCCGTGAAACACGTGCTCTTCGATTGCCAGGACCAACTCCTCGAGCTGTTCGAGCATCTGAACGGGGTCCTGTTCTGCATCAAGGACGCCGATGGCCGCTACGTCTACGTGAACGACGGCTTCCTGAACCGTTCGGGCAAGACATCCAAGCGAGACGTCATCGGCCGGCGTGCGTCCGACATCTTCGTGCCGTCCAGGGCCCAGCAATACGAGGCCCAAGACGCCCACGTGCTGACAACCGGCGCGCCGATGCACGACCTGCTCGAGCTGATCCGCAGGCCCAACGGCGACGCGGGCTGGTATGTCACCACCAAGCTGCCGGTGCGCCGCGACGGCTCGGTGGTCGGAATCGTGTCCATGAGCTCAGACCTCGAGACGCCCAGCGCCGACGACATCGCCGTCAACTCGCTGACGCGGGTCATCGACCACGTCACCGACAACCTCACGCTTGCGTTGCGGGTGGCCGACCTCGCCGAGGTGGCCGGATGCTCGACTGGCCAGTTGACCGGGCGCTTCAGGCAGGTGTTCGGTTTGACCCCCGCCCAGTACGTCGCTCGTGTTCGCGTCGGCGCTGCTGCCGCGCTCCTGGCCGAGTCGAAGCTGGCGATAAGCGACGTCGCGGCTCGCTGTGGGTTCACCGACCAGGCCCACCTGACCCGCCAGTTCGCCCGCTACACGGGCCTCACCCCAGGGCAGTATCGGGCCGAGCGCACCGACCTGCTCTGAACCGTGAATGCCCAGTATCGACCGCGGCGATCGGTTCGCTGCTAGTGTTCCCCGGTTGAGGCGGGCACCGCGTGCCCGGCTATCCGTTAATTGGAGGGATCCATTGAAGAAACTACTCACGCTTCTTGCGCTGCTGCTGTCGCTCAGCATGGTTGCAGCCGCTTGTGGCGACTCTGACTCCGACGACTCGTCGGACACCACCGAAGCAGCCGGCGACGCCGGCGGCGGCGATTCTGCAGGCGCTCTCGGCGAGGTCCGCGTCGCAGCTGGCGAGTCGATCCAGATTCGTTCGCTGAATGCCATCACCGGTGACGTGGCCTTCCTCGGCGTGCCCAACCAGCGCGCCGTCGAACTCGCCATCGCCGACTATGGCCAGGTCAAGGGCTTCGACGTCAGCATGGGCACCGGGCTCGACGACCTCTGCTCGGCAGACGGTGGCCAGGCTGCGGCCCAGACCATCGTGGCCGACGAGCAGGTCATCGGTGTCATCGGCACCTCGTGCTCGGGTGCAGCCACCGCTGCGGCCCCGCTCATCGGCGAGGCCGGCATGGTGATGATCTCGGGTTCGAACACCTCGCCGGCTCTGACCTCTGACCAGCAGGGCAACGCGGGCGAGAACTACAACGTCGGCTACTACCGCACCGCTCACAACGACCTGTTCCAGGGCGCTGCCATGGCCAAGTTCGTGTACGAAGACCTCGGCCTCACCACGGCTGCGGCGATCCACGACGGCGACCCCTACACCCAGGGTCTCGCCACCGCCTTCAGCAACGCCTTCGAGGAACTCGGCGGCGAGATGGTCGGCTTCACCGGCGTCGCCAAGGAAGACACCGACATGGTCCCGGCTCTGACCGAGATCGCTGCCGGTGGCCCCCAGGCACTGTTCTTCCCGATCTTCCAGCCCGCCGGTGACTTCGTCGCCGATCAGGCTCCTGGCGTTTCGGGCCTCGAGGACACCGTGCTGCTGGCCGCCGACGGCCTGTTGGTCGATGGTTTCCTGGCACTCGAGCAGTCCGAGGGTATGTACTTCTCGGGCCCCGACACCCGCTTCGGAACCAACGTCAACGAGAGCACCGGCAAGACCGCTGAGGACATCCTCTCGGCCTACGACGCCGCTTACGGCGAGGCTCCGTCGGCTCCGTTCTGGGGTCACAGCTACGACGCCACCGCCATGCTGCTCGACGCCATCGATGCCGCCTCCACCATGGACGGCGACACGCTGGTCATCGACCGTCAGGGCGTTCGCGACTACCTCGACGGCATCTCGGGCTACAGCGGTGTCATCGGCACCATCAACTGCGACGACTTCGGCGACTGCGGTTCGCAGAAGATCACGATCATCGAGCACCTCGATCACACCGATCTCGAGGCATCGAAGAACAACGTCGTGTTCGAGTACGCGCCCTGATCCCAGGTCGCTGACCGGGCGATGAGCTCAGCCTGATCGTCCAATACCAAACCCGCATGGCAAAGCGGCCCCGCCCCGGCGAGGGCGGGGCCGCTTTCGCTCATGCGGGCTCTGTAAACCCCAACACACACGATTCGTACAGGGAGGGCGGCCCATGACGGCTGCCGTTCGCGCCAGAGGCGCCGGCCGCACCAGGGTGGACTGGTTCTTGCTGTTCATGAGGGCTGGTTTGCTCACCCTCATCGCAGTGGGCCTGATCGCATTCATCGCCCAACAGATAGACCCCAACAACGCCTTCGCCGAATGGCGACACGGCGACGAGGGTGCCCGCAGTCTCACCTGGGACCAGTACAAGGGCCTCGTCGTCACGGGTATCAGCCAGGGAGCCATGTACGGGCTGATCGCCCTGGGCTATTCCATGGTCTACGGCGTGCTGGGTTTCATCAACTTCGCCCACGGCGAGGTCTTCATGGTGGGCGCCTTCACCGGCTTCATCATGGCCAACAAGCTCGACGAGGCCGGCTACTGGGAAGGCGGGGCGTTCATCCCCGCGGTGCTGTTCACCATCCTGGTCTGCACCCTGGTGTCGATGCTGACGGCCGTGGTCATGGAGCGGGTCGCCTACAGACCGCTGCGTGGCTCTCCACGGCTGATCCCGCTGATCACCTCCATCGGCGTGTCGTTCTTCCTTCAGAACGCCATCAACCTGTTGTTCGGACCCGGAGCCAAGGGTTATCCGTCCAACCCCGACTGGCTCGACGACCGCTACACCTTCTTGAACATCGAGGGTGTCAAGGTTCTCGTCATCGTCGTGGCCGCCATCTCGATGGCCGGCCTCTGGTACTTCGTCGAGCGCACCAAGACCGGCAAGGCGATGCGCGCCGTTGCCGAAGACAAAGAGATCGCTGCCCTGATGGGCATCAACGTCAACCGCACCATCGTCACCACGTTCGCGGTCGGTGGCGCGATGGCCGGAATCGCCGGAATCCTCTGGGGCCTGCTGTTCCGTTCGGTCACCGCCTTGACCGGCTTCCTGCCCGGCATCAAGGCCTTCACCGCAGCCGTCGTCGGTGGCATCGGCAACCTCGGTGGTGCCATGGCCGGCGGCGTCTCGTTGGGCGGTGCCGAGGCTCTCGCCCCGCTGATGATCCTGGACCCGTTGGGTGTCACTGGCCCGTCGCAGTTGCGTGACGCGGTGGCCTTCACCCTGTTGATCCTGGTCCTGCTGATCAAACCCACCGGCCTGTTCGGCGAGCGGCTTTCATCGGAGGACCGGGCATGACCTCCATCCAACCCAACAACCACGCTGTCGCACTCGACCGGGGCGCCTTCGACGTCGACTGGGCCGAGATCGTCCGCCTGGGCGCCATCACCGCTCTGGGGCTGGTCTTCATCGCGCTGGCCGGAATGCCCGTAGGCCTCGATTCTCGGCTTCTGGTCGATCCCGTGCTGTCGCTGGGTTACCTGTCGCTGCTGTGGGTACCGGTCATCATGGGGTGGCTGGTGGCTCGCGAGGTGGTGCTCGAAGGCATGGCGGCCTCGTCCAAGGGTGCTCGCGACATCGTCGCGGGTGCCGGTGTGGGTGCCATCGGCGGTGCCGGCCTGACCCTTCTGGGCCTGTTGGTCAACAACTTCAACCTGCGCGACCCGCTGGTCAACTGGTCGCCCCAACTGTTCGACCTGCTGGCGTTCGGCGGTGGGTCGGGCACCCTGTTCGTCTGGATCGTCATCGGTGCAGCGCTGGGCGCGCTCGGTGGTGCCATGCACGTCGTTCCCACCAAGGTGCGCAAGGCGTTCATCGCCGCCGTGGTCACCACCGTGCTGGTGGCCGTGTTCGAGAGCTTCATCGTCGATGTCATCGACGCCCTCGACGTGCTGTACGAGCCCGAGCGTGGACTCAAGTGGCCCACGGCCGTGGGCTTGGCCGTCATCGCCGCCGCAGCGAGCTATCTGGGAGGCGGGCGCAAGCTCGGCGACGTGCGTCGCACCTACCAGGAGACCACCGGGCCGGCCAAGGCTCGCCAGACCACGGCCCTGATCGGTGTCTCGGGAATACTGCTCATCATCATCCCGATGGTGACCGGCA
>JAGQSP010000224.1:6555-9078 GCA_020439485.1 Acidimicrobiales bacterium
ATGCCCTGGTGGGGCGCACTGCTGGTCACCATCGTCATGGCGGGCGTGGTCGGCCTGTTCATCGGCGCACCTGTCATCCGCATGCGAGGCGACTACCTGGCCATCGTCACCTTGGGCTTCGGCGAGATCATTCGCCTGCTGTTCTTGTCCGACTGGCTGGGAGGCTATTTCAACGGCGCCCAGGGCATCACCAACATCCCGTCGGCCGACTTCGGCTTCTACGAGGTCAAGGGCACCGACCCTCGGTCGGTGTTCTACCTGGTGTTGGTATTCGCCGCGATCTCGATCTATGTGTCGTGGCGCCTCGAACACTCTCGAATGGGCCGCGCGTGGATGGCGGTTCGCGAGGACGAGAGCGTCGCTGAAGCCATGGGCATCAACACGGTCAACGTCAAGCTGATGGCCTTCGTGGTAGGGGCCATCCTGGCCTCGTTCTCCGGGGCCATCTTCGCCGCAAAGGTCGGCTCGATCTTCCCATCGTCGTTCCTGATCTTGGTGTCGATCATCATCCTGGTGATCGTCATCGTCGGTGGCATGGGCTCGATCGTCGGCGTGATCGCCGGCTCGGTCGTGCTGGTCGGTGTGCTGGGCGGCCCCAAGCAGCCCGGCCTGCTCCAGGAGTTCAGCGAATACAAGCTGCTGATCTATGGCGCCCTGCTGGTGTGGATGATGCTGCAGCGGCCCGAGGGCCTGGTGCCCAACGTCAGACGCACGCGCGAACTTCACCAGGACGAGTTCCTCCAAGACGCCTGGCTGAAGGGCCAGGTCGACACCGACGACGAGACCGGCCCCGCCGAGGAGGTCGACCGATGAGCGGCAACCGACTCCTCGAGATCAACAAGCTGAGCGTGTCGTTCGGCGGTCTGCACGCCTTGAGAGATCTCGACTTCCACGTCGACGAAGGCGAGATCGTGGGCGTCATCGGCCCCAACGGCGCCGGCAAGACGACGTTCTTCAACATGATCTCGGGCATGGTGCATCCCACTGCTGGCGACATCTTGTTCGAGGGCCGCTCGCTGGTGGGCCTCGACCCCAACCAGGTCACCCAGCGCGGCATCGCCCGGACGTTCCAGAACGTCAGGCTGTTCGCCAACATGACGATCCTCGAGAACGTCATGGTCAGCCAGCACTGTCGCACCCATCAAAACGTCATCGGCGCCCTGTTCAACACCAAGGGTTTTCGTGAAGAAGAGGCCGAGATCCGCCGCCGCGCCGAAGAGGTCCTGAGCTTCTTCGGAACCAGGCTGGTCGGCTACCGGCTCGAACAGCCGGCGTCGGTGTTGAGCTACGCCAACCGTCGACGACTCGAGATTGCACGGGCCATGGCGACACGCCCCAAGCTGATACTTCTCGACGAGCCGGTGGCGGGCATGAACCCCAAGGAGTCGGCCGAGCTCACCGGCCTGATCTCGCGGCTTCGCAGCGAGTGGGGCTTCACCATCGTGATGATCGAACACGACATGAACGTGGTGCGCGACGTGTCGGACCGCGTGGTTTGTCTCGACCACGGCGAGACCTTGGCCGAGGGCTCCTTCGAGGAGGTCTCCAACAATCCCGAGGTCATCGAGGCTTACCTGGGCCGACCGATCGAGAAGGGGGCCTGATCTCCATGAGCGACACCATTCCCAATGCTGTACCCGACGGTGGCGGCAACCCCAGGCAGCCGATTCTCGAGTTCCGGGGTATCAACACCCACTACGGCGCGGTGCACATCCTGAAAGACGTCAATCTGGCGATCTATCCCGGCGAGCTCGTTTGCTTGCTGGGCGGCAACGCCAGCGGCAAGTCGACCACCCTCAAGACCTTGCTCGGCATGGTCAACCCATCGTCTGGCGAAGTCGTACTAGACGGCGAAGTGGTCAACGACAAGCCGACGTCGTACCGCGTCGAGCGGGGCGTCACGATGGTTCCCGAGAACCGACGGTTGTTCAAGCGTCTGAGCGTCCTCGAGAACCTGCAGCTGGGTGCCTATCTGCGCAACGACAAGGACGGCATCGAGCGCGACCTCGAGCGCATCTATGAGATGTTCCCCAGGGTCAAGGAGCGCCTTGCACAAAAGGCCGGCACCCTGTCGGGCGGCGAGCAGCAGATGGTTGCCATGGGCCGGGCTCTGATGGCCAGCCCCAGGGTGCTGCTGATGGACGAACCATCCATGGGCCTGGCGCCGGCACTGGTGCGCACCAACTTCGAGCTGATCCAGCAGATCCATGAAGCCGGCATAGCTATCTTCATGGTCGAGCAGAACGCCAACATGGCCCTGTCGATCGCCGACCGTGGCTGGGTTCTGCAGACGGGCCGGGTGGTGTTGGACGACACGGCCGAGGCCCTCATGGCCAACCCAGACCTGCGCAAGAGCTACCTGGGCGAGGCCGACGGGTCGTAAGCACCCTCGAGGTCAACCGGTGCGGTTCCACCGACGCCATGGGGGCGGGTCGGGGTTGGTGGTCCGGTTCCATCGGTTATAGGCCGTTGCGCCCTCGACGCCGCTGATCTTGCCTCCGCGCAAGAAGTCGAGGCCCAGCG
>JAGQSP010000224.1:9122-9638 GCA_020439485.1 Acidimicrobiales bacterium
CCTTGTGGGGCCAGCAACTGGTCCAGCATGGCGCGCTCGCGGGGGTCGAGGCTGCCGGCGAAGGCGTTCAACTTGGCGGCAAACGCGTCCAATTCGGCCTCGGTGACCTCTTGTTGGTCATCGGGTGGGTCTTGATTCATCTCGGGCCTCCTGTGGTCCGGACCGGCGAGGTGCCGACAACGAAACCGCCACACCGGTTGGCGCTTTCGCGCGGCGGTCGTGGCGGAAGTGATCGATAAGGGGAAGCCGCCCACAACACCCGGGGTCGTGGTCGGGGTTGTGATGGCGTGAGGTGTAGCGCTCGTGCGGGCACCAGCCCTGGCACACGTCGAAGCCGGGGCAAGAAGACATCGCCTCGAGCTCGGCTTTGTTCTGTTCGACCAGTCGCTGCATGCGCGGATCGCTGCGCACCTCGGCAAACGTCTGGGTTGTGATGTTGCCGAACTGATAGTCGGGGTCGCCCAGGAAGTTGTCGCAGTGGGCGATGTCGCCGTTGGGTTCGACGATGTAGAACTG
>JAGQSP010000225.1:0-1208 GCA_020439485.1 Acidimicrobiales bacterium
CTCTCGGCTACTCGATCTCAGGTGTTGGTGCTGTAGGTGGCAGGGTCAGTTGGTGTAGGGCTCGCGGGTTATCAGGGTTCCGATACCCGAATCGGTGAACAGCTCGATCAACACCACGTGAGGTACGCGGCCGTCGAGCAGGTGAGCGGATCGAACCCCGTCTTCGACCGCATCGACGCACGCACGAATCTTCGGGATCATCCCGCCCTCGAGCTCGCCCCGGTCGAGTTGACTCTGAAGCTCGGCGCTGGTGATGCGATTGATCAGCGATGACGCGTCGTCGACGTCGGCGAGCAGGCCCGCCACATCGGTCAGGTAGATGACCTTCTCGGCGTCTAGAGACGCGGCGATGGCACCTGCGACGGTGTCTGCGTTGATGTTGTAAGCCTGACCGGCGGTATCGGCACCGATGGTGGAGATGACCGGGATGAGGCCCTCGGCCAGCAGGCGCTGGATGATCGTCGGATCGACCTTCGAGACGTCGCCCACGAAACCCAGCCTCGGGTCGCGAGCAGAGGCCGTGATGATTCCGGCATCCTGGCCCGAAAGGCCCACGGCCAGGGGGCCGTGAACGTTGATGGCACCGACGATGTCGCGGTTGACCTTGCCGACCAGCACCATGCGGGCGATGTCGAGCGTCTCGGCGTCGGTGACGCGCAAGCCGTCTTCGAACACTGTCTCCTTGCCCAGGCGCTTCATCATGTCGCCGATCTGGGGACCGCCGCCATGCACCACCACGGGCAGTATCCCCACCTGGCGCAGCAGCACCATGTCGGAGGCGAAAGTGCGCGCCAGATCGTCGTCGATCATCGCGTTACCGCCATATTTGACGACAACGATCTTGTCGCGGAACCGCTGGATATAGGGCAGCACCTCGGTCAGCAGGTGTGCGGTCAACTCAGGAGTGAGTGGCCCTTCGGGTCGCTCCGTGCGGCTCATGGCACTCTTTTCGCCTTCTGGCGACCCTTCGGGTCGCTCCGTGCGGCTCATCGCACTCTTTTCGCCTTCTGGCGACCCTTCGGGTCGCTCCGTGCGGCTCATGGCAACAATCCGATCTGGGGAAGGCCCATGGTCTCGGGCAGCCCCATCGCAATATTGATCGACTGGATAGCGCCGCCCGCCGAACCCTTGGTGAGGTTGTCGATGGCAGCAATCGCCAACAGGGTGCCGGTGCGCGGATCGACCCTGGCCGTCATGTGGACCTGGTT
>JAGQSP010000225.1:1272-7895 GCA_020439485.1 Acidimicrobiales bacterium
GCCATCGCCGCCAAAGCGTCTTGCGAACTCATCGCCTCGGCCGGCCGTGCGTAGCAGGTGGCCAGAATGCCCCGGTTCATCGGCGCCAGATGAGGCTGGAACAACACCGGCGCTCCCAACACCTGCTCCATCTCGGGGGTGTGCCTGTGGGTGAGGATGCCGTAGGCCTCATAGTTCTCGTCGACGGCGCAGAACTGGGTGTGGGCCTTCGGACCCCGGCCGGCACCAGACACGCCGGCCGCGATGTCGACGATCACCGGCCCGCCATCCAGCAAGCCCTGCTTGGTGAAAGGCGCCATCGCCAGACAGGCGGCCGTCGGGTTGCACCCCGGCACCGCGATGCCACGGGCGCCGACCAACTGTTCGCGGAACAGCTCGGGCAATCCATAGATCATCTCGGGCAACAGGTCGGGACAGGTATGAGGGGCGCCGTACCACTCGTCGTAGAGCGCCGGCTCGTCCAGGCGAAAGTCGGCGCCCATGTCCGCGACGACACCGACCTTGCCCAACAGCTCGGCGACTATCGGCTGGCTGGTGCCGTGCGGAAGCCCCATGACGACGACATCGAGGCCCACGAAATCGGCCGGGTCGTAGACCCGATAGGTCAGGTCGCCGTAGGCGGGAGCCAGGTTGGGGTACAGATCGCACAGCCGGGTGCCGGCCATGGACTCGCCGGTGGCGGCCACCACCTCGAACTCGGGATGGGTGGCGCACAGACGAAGCAGCTCGGTGCCCGTGTAGCCCGACGCCCCGACGATGCCTACTTTCAACATTCCAATTCCCTCAACCCAATGCCGTCAACGATCCGGCGCGAACAAGAGATACAGACGGTACCAGCTATTCACGAGAGTGCAAGTTTATTCATAGCCAGGCGTCGCCGGGCGCTGCGCGCTAAAGCGGGCATCCTCACGGCCGATTCAACCCAGCGGAGATCACCGCCTCGCTAGCCGGTGACTGGCGCATTCATGGATCGACTTCGTTCACTATTCGACGACTCGCTGATGCTTAGGCTCGGTGTGTTCATCGCCATCGGAGCGATCTCGTTTGCCGTCTTCGGTCGCAGCCTGTTGGCGTCGGACAGCGACGACCCCATCGTCCAGCTCGAGCAGTCCCCCACCACCCAGGTGGGCGACGAGCCCGATGCGACTGGCGACATCGAGCTGCCGACGTTCGACCCCAACGCACCAACGACCACGCGGCCAGGCGGCTCTGGCCGGGTCGACGACTCACCCGTCAGCCCAGGAAGCACCGACGCGCCGGACGGTTCGGGCACCGCGTCGGGCGACGGTTCCGAATCGCCCGACGGCTCGGGCGACGACGGCTCCGGTGGCGGTGGCGACACCATCAACATCCCTACCGGTTCGCCGACGACGGTCACCACCACTACGGCACCTCCCCAACCGGGCGAAGCCGGTGGCCCCGACGACCCTGGAGCGAACCCGGGCGGTTCGCTCAACGACCCGGCTCTGGGCGGTGGCGGACCAGCACCCGGCGAGGACTTGCCCGGCGAATCTGATCCCGGCGCATTCCCGGGCGTCGAAACCGGCGACCCCGGCGACCCGAACAATCCCGGAGATCCTCTCGGCGATGGCGAACTCGACACCAACGACCCATCTCTGGTCGACCCCAACCTCGGTGAAGACCCGGGACTGGAACCACCCGGCTCACCGCCCGAGCCGTCCACACTGGGCACGGTTCAAGAGCCCGCCCGCACAGCACCGTTCGACGCCGCCGCAGTAGCGGCGGCATCTGAGTTTCTCGCCGCAAACGTCGAGGCCCAGGCACATCCGCCCTGGGGCGGATGCCTGATTCAGATAACCCTGTCGTACACCGAGTGCGACGCCCTGGTCGCGCTGTACTACGCCACCACCGGCGCCGAGTGGACCAACCGCACCGGATGGCTCAGCAGCACCGACCTCAACACCTGGCACGGCGTCGATGCCCGCAACGGCGACATCTACCAACTGAATCTTTCGAGCAACAATCTCAGCGGCGAGCTGCCGCCCGAGATAGGCGGACTCAACGGCATCACATACCTGGAGCTGAACAACAACAAGATCACCGGGGTATTGCCTGACGAGATCGGCGAGTTGCGAACCGTTTACCGCATCCAGTTGCAGTACAACCAGCTGACGGGCCTCAGCGACAACTGGACGTTGATGGACAACCTCGAGGTCTTGTACCTGTACAACAACCAGATCGCCGGAGACCTGCCTGCAACGCTGGGTCAGGTCGAAAAATTGCGGGTGCTGCATGCCGGCAGCAACCGCATCACCGGAGTGCCTGCGTCGTACGCAAACCTCGACCGCCTCGACGAGCTACAGCTCTACAGCAACAACTTGACCACCTATCCGGTGGCCGCAAACTCGATGACGCGCCTGCGGCACCTGAGGCTCCAGGACAACCAGATCAGCGGCGCTGTCCCGACCTCGGTCGGCAACCTCTCGTTTCTGCAGACCTTGTGGATAGACCGAAATCGCATCGAGTCTCTGCCAGAAGAGATCGGCAACCTGCGCGAGCTGCGCGACTTTCGGGCGTACAACAACGAGATAGCGACACCGCTGCCCGACACCATCGGCAACCTGACGCGGCTCGACTACCTGCACCTGGCCAACAATCAGATTCCAGGCCCACTGCCTGCATCGTTCGGAAACCTGGCTCGACTGCAGTACTTGTACCTCTACAACAACCCCCTCAACTCGCCGCTACCGTCGACCTTCGGTGGGCTGCGCGAGCTGCGGGCGCTCCACATGCAGAGCACCGGCACCACCGGCAACCTGCCGGCCGGGTTCGGCCAACTCGATTCGCTGATCACTGCCAACCTTCGCAATAACCAGATCACCGGCACGCTGCCAACCTCAGTCAGCGGTTTGACGCGGCTGCGCGATCTCTACCTCGACCGCAACCAGCTGGATGGTGTGCTGCCCAACGACATGTCGTCCATGGTCAGCCTCGAGAACCTGTACCTGTACGACAACCAGCTCACGGGCTCGTTGCCGACCGACATAGGCCAGCTGACGAACCTGCGGTATCTGGTGGCCTACAACAACAACTTCACCGGGCCGCTTCCGGCGTCGGTGGGCGACATGACCGAACTGGTGCAACTGCACCTGTCGAACAACTCGATCTCGGGAACGCTGCCTGCCGACATGGGCGACCTCACCCGCCTGCGGTGGCTGTACCTCAACAACAACGCACTGGACGGGCAGATCCCTGCCAGCATCGGCGACCTGGTCGATCTGCGAGTGCTGTACCTGCAGCAGAACGAGCTGACCGGTCCCATTCCGACCGAGATCGGCAACCTCACCAAGCTCGAGCGCTTCCACGCCCACAACAATCACCTCACGGCGCTGCCCAACTCGATTGGCAACCTCACGCAGCTGCGCTGGCTGTACCTGTACACCAACGACCTGACCGGCGGTATTCCAAGCGGCATCGGCGGCATGAGCGACCTGAGGGTGCTGCACCTCGCCAACAACGATCTGACAGGCGAGATCCCCGACGGCATCGGCAACCTCAGCCACCTCAGAACGCTGGCGCTGTACAACAACGACTTCACTGGCGGGCTGCCCGACACCATAGGCAACCTCAGCGAGCTCGACTATCTGCACGTCGGTGGCAACCTGCTGACCGAGCCCATACCCGACAGCATCGGCAACCTGCGGAACCTCGAGTACCTCTACCTGCACAACAACGACATCACGGGCCAGATCCCCGACACCATCGGTGGCCTGCAGAACGTGCGCAACTTCTGGGCGTACGACAACAACCTGACAGGCCCGATCCCAGAAGAGATCGGCCAGATGACCCACCTGGTCTACATCCACTTCGCCAACAATCAGCTGAGCGGCCCGATACCCGACAGCATCGGCAACGTTCCCGATCTGCGCCACCTTTACCTCTACAGCAACGAACTCACCGGAAACCTGCCCGGGACCATCGGGATCATGGACCACCTCCGGACGCTGCACCTGTACGACAACCACATCGAGTCGGGCCTGCCCAACGAGATCGGCAACCTGACCGATCTGCGCTATGTCCACCTGGGCTACAACGACCTCTCGGGCGCCATCCCCGACAGCATCGGCAATCTGTTCCAGCTCGGCGAGCTGTACTTGCACAGCAACGACATGTCGGGCGAGATCCCGGCCAGCATCACCAACCTGGACCAGCTGACCGGCATGCTGCTGCGCGACAACTACTGCTTCACGGCGGCGGCGGCCATCGCCACCTTCGTCGAGGGCTACGACGCCGACTGGGAGTCGGGGTGTGCGCCAGACCTGGCGGTAACCGCCAGCCTGCTGGACGCGCCGACCAATCTGAGCGACGTCGACTGGGTGGTCAACGTCCGCAACCTGGGTGGCATCCAAGACCCTGGCCCGCTCAGCATCACCATCACGCTCACCCAGGGCCTGGACACTCCCATAATGGGCCCGTCGAACGGCTGGACATGCACGCCTTCACCGCTGTCGGTCACGTGCACATATCCAACCGGCCTGTTCCCACGCCAGTCGGCACCTCCTCTGGCGATTCGCACCAGGGTCACGGCGGCCACCAGCGACCAGATCGTTCTGACCACCACCGTCAGCGGCGGGCTGGCCGACTCGCGAACCTCGAACAACACCTACGTTTCAGAGTCGACGGTGATAACGGGCCTGGTGGGCACAGGTGCCGACACCAAGGCCCCGCTGGCCACCGGCTTGACCATGATCGCTTTGGGGCTCGTGCTGGTGTGGCTGTCGCGTCCCCGCCCAGACGGTCCGCTGCCCGGCTCTGACCCGGGCGGCGATGTCGAGCCACCCGACCCCGACGACGGTGGGCACGACCGGGGGGCGGCGATGCAGCTGCCAACCCACGACGAACGGCCCGACGAAGACAGGGCTCCAAGTAGCGACCCAGACCGCGGCCTCACCGACAGCCCGGCGGCCGACACGTCCGCGGCCGAACCGACGATAGACCTGGTCGACGAGGTGATCGACTTGACCGACACCGCGCCACAACCCATTGGGGCCCAGTCTGAACAAGCCCCGAGATCGACCAGCGACCTCGCGCGACAAGATGGCGCCTCACTGGATCCGGTTCCGGCGATCGGCTGGCGAGAACACGCCTCCAAGACAAGCACCTCGGTGCTCACACGGCGTCGCCCCGGCTATGCCAAGGCCTTCGGCGTGCTGCGGGTGTGGCTTGCGGTGGCGACGGCCTTCGCCCTGGTGTCGGTGGCCTCGACCTCTGGGTCCGGGCAAGGCGTGGCCAACTCGCTGGTTCGCCCCGCCACCGGCGCGGCCGCGGTCGCCGACGACAGCGCACAGCCGACGGCCATACCTGCCGTTGACGAAGGTGCACCAGAACCCGCCCTAGAGGTCGACCTGGTACCCGAACCACCTACAGACACAGCCCCGGTTGCACCAGATCCCGAACCGCAAGACACGCCGAGAGCGCCCGAACCGGGCACGGGCGACACCGTCGAACCGCTCGACCACGATGGAGCCGACCCGTTCGAACCCTCAGCACCTCCGAGTGTCCCACCGACCGACCCCGCAGCTCTGGTGGCGGCCGGCACCGAGGGCGAAGGCGGCAACCTGACCGCTCAGGCGCACACCCCATGGGCGGGTTGCACAACCCAGGTGTCGGTGCCTTACGCCGACTGCGATGCCCTGGTCGCTCTGTATTCGGCAACCAACGGCGCCGGGTGGACCGACAAGACCGGATGGCTGACCGACACCAACCTCGCCAACTGGTACGGCGTGACCATCTCGGGCGGCCGCATCACCGAGTTGCGCCTGCGAAACAACGGCCTGGTCGGCACGCTGCCCGACGACCTCGGCAACCTCACCGCCCTGACCCACCTGTACATCGACCGCAACGGCTTGTCGGGGCCGCTGCCGGCAACGCTCACCGCCATGGCCGCGCTGCAGTACCTGTATTTCTACGAGAACTCCATCAGCGGCACCCTTCCCGCCGACATCGGCTCGCTGACCAGCCTGCGCTACCTGGTTGGGTACCGCAATGCCATCACGGGCACGTTGCCGCCAAGCCTCACCGCTCACCCAAACCTGTACTACGTGCACTTGGCCTATAACCAGCTATCCGGCCCCCTGCCGTCGTGGCTCGACACACTCCCCCAGCTGAACGAGCTGTATCTGCATTACAACGAGTTCAGCGGCACCCTGCCCACGACCTTGGGCGACGCGCCGGTGCTTCGGCGGCTCGAACTGGGCGCCAACCGCTTCTCGGGGTCGATCCCGTCAGAAATCGGCGACATCGCGACACTCACCCATCTGTGGTTGTACCGCAACAACCTGTCTGGCCCGATTCCGGCCAGCATCACGAATCTGACCAACCTCGAGTATCTGCACGTGTCAGACAACAGGCTCAGCGGCTCGATCCCGACTTTCGCCGGGATGATCAAGCTGACCCACCTGTACCTGCACCGCAATCAGTTCACCGGCTCGATCCCCAGCCAGCTGGGGCTGCTGGGCAACCTGCGCTATCTGTACGTGCTGGGCAACGACCTCACGGGCACCATTCCCACCACCATCGGAGCACTCACCAACCTCGTCATCTTCGAAGCCGGCGACAACCGGCTGACCGGGTCTATCCCGTCGACCATCGGCACTTTGACG
>JAGQSP010000226.1:0-10387 GCA_020439485.1 Acidimicrobiales bacterium
TGTGGGTCGACCACAGCCATGTCGTCGACGCCCATGCGGGCAGTACACGAAGGGTGCAGAGCCGTCTCGGCGTCACGGGCGATCCAGGCGAGGATCTCTTCGTCGGTCTCTACCGATGGCCCGGGTGAGATCTCGCCACCGTCGTATGGCTCGAACGCAGGCTGGCTCATGATCAGCCGCGCCGTGCGCACCGCCTCGACCCACTCGCGACGGTCGTCCTCGGTGGACAGGTAGTTGAATCGAATGGCCGGATGCACCCGGGGATCGTCGGATGTGATCTTCACCGAACCCCGAACGTCGCTGTACATGGGCCCGATATGCACCTGATAGCCGTGACCACCCGCAGGCGAAGACCCGTCGTAGCGGATCGCGATGGGCAGGAAGTGGAACATCAGATTCGGGTACTGCACATCGTCGTTGCTGCGCACGAACGCGCCGGCCTCGAAGTGGTTGGTGGCTGCGGGGCCGCGCCGTGCCAGCCACTGCAGACCGATGAAGGGCATCCGCCACTTTGCGATGTAGGGCTGCATCGACACGGGCTGCTTACACGAATGTTGTATGTAGACCTCGAGATGGTCTTGCAGGTTCTCGCCCACGCCGGGCAGGTCTGTGACGACGCCAATGCCCAGCCCCCTCAGGTGTTCGGCGTCGCCGACGCCCGACAGCTGCAGCAGTTGGGGTGAGTTGAACGCCCCGCCACAGCTGATGACCTCTCCGGCTTCGACCACATGAGTTCGCCGGCCCCGGCGATACTCGACGCCGGTGGCCCGATTGCCCGAGAACACGATCCGATTCGCTTGCGCCAGCGTCACCAGGTCGAGATTGGGACGATCGAGAACCGGGTGAAGGTAGGCGCGTGCAGCGCTGAGGCGACGACCTCGCACCACGTTCTTGTCGAAGACCGCGAACCCCTCCTGCTGGTACCCGTTTACGTCCTGGGTCCGGTGAAACCCGGCCTGAGGGCCCGCTTCGAGCCAGGCGTCGAACAGGGGGTTGGCGGCCGGACCGGTCTCGAGGCGCAGGGGCCCGCTGTCGCCCCTCCACGCATCACCCCCGATCAGCCTCTGCTCCATCCGTTTGAAGTAGGGCAGACAGTGGGCATAGTCCCAGTGCTGCATACCCGGCGCCTCGGACCACTTGTCGTAGTCCATGGGGTTTCCGCGCTGGAAGATCATGCCGTTGATGCTGCTCGACCCGCCCAGAACCTTGCCGCGAGCGTGGTACACCCGTCGCCCACCCATGCGTGGCTCGGGCTCGCTCTCGTATTTCCAGTCGTAGAAGCGGCTGCCGATGGGATATGTCAACGCAGCCGGCATATGGATGAACACGTCCCAACGCCAGTCGCGGCGGCCGGCCTCCAACACCAGCACGGTGACGTCAGGGTCTGCGCTCAGCCGGTTGGCCAGCGCACAGCCTGCCGACCCTCCCCCGACGATGACGAAGTCGTAGCGCCCCTTCGGGCTGCTCATGGCGCCGACATGGGTCAGCTGACGAGACGGTTGTGTTCTTCGAGCAATTCGTTGCGATAGCTGTGGGTTCCGTCGAAGCGCGACATCAGGTACGGACCCGAGATCATCGGCTCGTGCCGCAACGGCTCGTCACGGCAGGTGGGCAGCGTCTCGATGCGCAGGTGGAATGGCGGTGTCACGAACAAAGGGCTCGAGTAGCGGTCGGTAGAAGGCGGGTTCACCACCCGGTGAGGGTTCGATACCCAGCGGTCGTTGGTCCAGATCGCCATCAGGTCGCCGATGTTGATGACCATGTGATCCTCGGGCACGACGACGTCGATCCACTCGCCCGAACGCTTGCGGACCTGTAGCCCACCGTTTCCGTCGTCGCCCAGGACCGTGATGGTTCCATAGTCGGTGTGTGCGCCACAGCCGAGCTGGCCCGGTTCGGGGGTCAGGGTGTCCATGGGCGGATAGTGGATCATGCGCAGGTGGTACATCGTCTCGCCTGGCATGTCCTCGAACAGGGTGGGCTCCAGTTCCAAGGCCATCGCCAGCGCCCTCTGCATGCGCAACGCAGTCTCGATGACGGCCTCGCGGTAGGCATCCCACGCTTCGCGGAAACCGGGCAGTTCGGGGAACTGATTGGGGCCGTGCAACGGGGTCCCGGCGATGACTTCGGGATGATCCGGACCCTGCTCGGTGCCGGTGTCGAGGGTCTCCTTCATGTCGCCGGCCAGCATGTCGCCGATGGTCTCTTCACCGCCGATGGCACCCTCGAGGGTCTCGGCCGCAAAACCCACATAGCCGCGGTGTGCATCGCTCTTGCCGATGCCGATGCGCTCTTTTTCCTCGACGGGCTGAGCGAAGAACTCCTTCATCGCCGCGAAGTAGCGGTCCTTGACCTCGGCCGGGATGCCGTGGTTGTGCACGGTCAAGAAGCCGATCTCGCGCAGTGACGAGTCGATGGTTCTGGCGATGGCTTCGGCCTCCGGGTTGGGAAGCGGAACACCGGTTGCGAATGGGGCTAGGTCGATGTCTGGCAGGCTCATCAGTTGATCCTTTCGCTGACGAATCGGGCGAACCTCAATGGGCTCCGCGAACGAACGCGACCCCAAGTGCGGCCGGGGTGCGGCTGGCGCGTGCGCGCAGCACCAGGGCCATGAGGGTCAGCATGTACGGCAGAGCGAGAAAGAACTCATATGGGATGGCCGACTGGGTTCCCTGCAGTCGAAGCTGGATGGCGTCGGACAGACCGAACAAGAAGGCGCCCACCACGGCGGGGAAGGTCTTCCAGCCCGAGAACACCACCAACGCCAGCGCTACCCATCCGCGGCCGGCGGTGACGTTCTCTATGAACAACCCCAGCGGGCCACAAACCAGGGCCGCGCCGCCCAGCCCGGCCAGGCCACCACCGATGATGGTGGCCGCGACACGAATGCGCACCACGTCGTAGCCGAGTGCGTCGGCAGCCTCGGGCGATTCGCCGACGGCGCCTAAGGCCAAGCCGAAGGTGGTGCGCTGCAACAGGTAGTAGACGGCGACGACGACGACCGCCGTCAACACCACCAACGCCAGCAGATCGATGCGGTTGAGGCGGGGCGGAATCTGGCCGATGGCGTAGTTGCGCTGGAACAGGTAGGTGGTCAGGTAACCCGCCAGCAGGGTGAACGCAATGCCGGTGACGATCTGGTTCGATCGCCCGATGACGACGAACACCGCCAGCAGCAATCCGGCTGCGGCCCCGGCGGCCAGCCCGGCGACCAACCCCAACCAGGGCGATCCCGATGCCTCGGCCGCCGAGTAGGCGGCGAACGCGCCGGTCAGCATCATTCCCTCAACGCCCAGGTTCAAGACCCCGCTGCGTTCGCTGACCACCGCGCCCATGGCGGCCAGTGCCACGGGAATCGACAGCCGCAGAGCGGCGGCAACCGTGGCCATGGTCAGGATCGTGCTCATGACGCCGCCTCCCCAGGGTTGCCGAAGCGGGCGTACAGCGCATCGCCCGCAACCACGAACACCACTACCAGAGCTTGTATGACACCCACCAACGACGATGGCAGATCGTGCGAGCGGGCGGCAACCTCGAAGCCGATGTCGAGCCCCGCAACACCCAGACCGGCAACCACCACACCGATCGGATGCAGCCGGCCTAGAAGGGCCACGATGATGGCGGTGAAACCGAAGCCGACGCTGGCCGAGGCGCCCAGGCGCCCGTTGACACCCGACATCTCGAAGAAACCGGCGGCACCCGCGAGGCCACCCGCAGCCAGGACCACGGTCATGACGACCTGTTTGGATGCGACCTCGTTGGCGTCGAGAGCACTGGGATTGAATCCCAACACCGAGACCCGGAACCCGACCCGGTGACGCGCCAGGAGCATCGCCAGCACAGGCCCGGCGGCGACGGCCACCACGAACCCGAGGTGGGTGTTGACGATGGGAAGCGAATCGAGTTGGGCATCGCCGAGCTGACGGCTGGCGGGTACGAACGAGTCGGGATCTCGGATGGGCACTCGTATCGACCACTGCAGCAGGGCCTGGGCGACGTACACCAACATCAACGAAGAGATCACGATGCTGGCGCCGAATCGGGTCCACAGCCAACCGGTGATGCCACCCCACACCGCGCCGGCGACAACCGCTGTGGCCAAACCGATGACCACCAGAATCGGACCTGGCAGGCCCGACAGAGCCGGAGCCGTCACAACCCCCACCGATGCGATGGCGCCCACCAGGTACTGGCCTTCGGCACCGATGGTGAACACCCGGGCCCGGTAGGCCAGGGCATAGCCCAGGCCGATGATGATCAGAGGTGTGGCGGCGGTGGCGGTGTCGGACAACCCCCTCGACTTGGTGAACACGCCCGACAGAGCGGTGCTGTACACGTCGAGTGGTGCCGCCCCCTCGACCACGATCATCACCGCGCCCGCGATCAGCGCGAATACGACGGCCGCCAATGGAACCAGCACCGCCGGCACCCACGTCGAGTACGAACGCCGCCCGTGCCCACCAGGTTCGTTTTCTGTGAATGGGCTGGCGGCGTCACCTGTCGCGGGGCTGTCGGTTCCCATGCCCGTGGGCGGTGTTTCGAGCGAGGTCACGAACCGGCCTCCGCCACACCAACACCGTCGCGCACATCGACCACCATCTCGCCGTCGGTGTCCAGCTCGGCGCCTGCCATCGCAAGGCCGATGGCAGCGCGGTCGAATGGAGGTTTGAACGGGCCGGTGAATCGGCCGTCGAACATCACGAACAGCCTGTCGGCCACTGCGAACAGCTCGTCGAGTTCGGAGCCGATCCACAAGACAGAGGCGCCGCGTTCGGCCCGTTCGATGAGCTTGCCGGCTACCGAGTCTGCGGCCGAGGGGTCTAGCCCGCGTGTGGGATAACAGGCCAGAACCACCGCCGGTTCCTCGTCTAGCTCGCGCGCCAGAACCAGCTTCTGGGCGTTGCCGCCAGACAGGGTGGCGGTTCGGGCCGCGGGGCCGGCGCTGCGGACGTTCCATGCCTCGAGCGCATCTGCGGCGTCGGCCCGGCGGTGCCTGCGCCTTCGCCGAACCGCGGCCACTCGGCCCAATTCGAGATTGTCGGCCAGATCCATGGGCCTGACCAGGCCCCAGCGATATCGATCTGAAGGGATGTAGGCGACGCCATAGCCGCGCCTGGCTCGGGGCTGAGACACCGCCATGTCCACCCCGTCGACCTGCACCGACCCGCCGTCGGGTTGGGTGCGTCCGGACAGGGCGGCCTCCAGGTCTGCCTGGCCGTTGCCGTCGACACCGGCGATGGCGACGATCTCGCCCGGGTACAGGTCGAGGTCGACCCCTGCGAGCATGCCCGAACGCAAGCCGCTGACCGACAAACGAGGCGGGCCTTGGGCCTGCGAATCGGCGGCATCGTGCTGGGGGCGGGCACGCTCGGTGAACTTGCCGGTTGCTATCGAGCCGATCATGGCGGTCGCGAGATCGGCCCTGGTGTGGGCCGAAACCGGGTCGTCTCCGATTACCTCGCGACCCTCGCGCAGCACGGTCACCCGATCGCAACCGGCGAACACCTCGCCAAGGCGGTGGGTGATGACCGCCACAGCCCGGCCGTCGTCGGCGAGCTTGCGACACACCACCAGCAGATGTGCCGCCTCGTGATCGGTCAGCACCGCTGTTGGTTCGTCCAACAACAGAACGCGGGCGTCGGCATCGAGTGCCCGCAAGAGCTCGAGGCGTTGCTGCTCGCCCACCGACAGTTCTCCGGCCGGCACGTCGGTGCGCACCGGCAGGCCGAAACGTTCGATCAGTTGCTCGACCCTGGCACGGCAGCCGGCACGATCGGGAAGACGCCTGCTCTCGGGCCGGGCCAAGACGAGGTTTTCGCCAGCCGTCAGCGTGGGGATGAGGGTGAAGTGCTGCTGCACCATGGCCACTCCCCGCGCCCTGATGGCACCGGGGTCGAATCGGTCGACGGGCGCACCCATGATGTCGACCGTGCCCGCGTCGGGTTCTTCCAGCCCGACCAACACCTTCATCAGCGTCGACTTGCCTGCACCGTTTGACCCCAGCAGGGCGTGGATCTCGCCGCTGCGCAGTGTCAGGTCGACTCCGTCCAACGCAACGGTCGACCCGAAGCGGCGTTCGATGCCGCGCATCTCGACGGCGGGCGCGACCGACCCCGACGGCACACATTCACCGTCGGGGCGGTCGACAGGCTTCAACGATCAGCCCCGCTCGGGCACGAACGGCACCTCGAAGGTGCCGGCCTCGATCTCGGACAGTCGCTGTTCGTACAGGGCCATGGCCTCAGCCGAGATCATGTCGGCGTCGGCCTCGTCGATGACCACGCTCATGCCGCCCTCAGACAGGGGCACGCTGTAGTAACGAGCCTCGTTGCTGCCTGCTGCAACATCGGCGACCATCTGCTCGAACACCGCCCCAAGGTTCCAATCGAACGACACGAGCACAGAGTCTCCCACACCCGACATGTCGCCCACATAGCCGCTGGACACGCCACCGGCGTCGTTGGCCGCCTCGATCTGGCCGAACGTCGGACCCTGGCCACAGCCGATGAACATCGTTGCACCGGCCTCGGCCTGGCCCAGGGCAGCCTCCTTGGCGAGCTGCACGTCGTACCAGTCGCCGACGGCCACAAACGAACCCTCGGTGTCGGGACGCACTTCCTTGGCACCGGCCAGGAAGGCCTCGTACATCGAGTAGCAAGCCGGAATCTCGAATCCGCCCGCGCCCGCTACAGCTCCACCATCGGTGGCACCCGCAGCGAGGATGCCCTCGAGGTATGCGGCCTGATAGAAGGGCTGGTCGTAGTCGCCGACGTTGGCGTTCACATCACCGAAGCCGCCCGCGTACACGAAGATCGTGTCGGGGAAGTCGGCGGCGACCTTCTTGACGTCGTCGCCGAAGTCGAACGAGTGGGCGATGATGGGGTTGTAGCCGTCTTCGGCGTAGGCGCGCAGCGCCCGCTCGGCCTCGGCGCCCGGCGGAACACTCTCGCTGAGGGCGATGTCGGAGACCAGTCCTGCGTCCAGCAGTGCGTTGGCGCCGTCATAGGCCGCCTCGCCCCACGAGCCGTCGAACCACTCGGCCGAATAGACGATGGCCAACTTGGGCGCATCGCTGGATGCGTCGCCCGAGTCGCCGCTGTCGGCAGCAGCGGTGGTGTCCGAGGAATCATCGGAGGCATCGCCATCGTCGGAGTCAGATCCACACGCCGCGGCTATCAGCACCAGCGCCAGGAACAACACGGGCACTCGGGCCCGCCCGCGACCAGACCGTGAGGCCAGACCGCGCAGGAATGTGAGCAGAGAAGAAGTCATAGCCGCGCACCATAGTTCCGATCGATGCCCGGTCGAAGGCTCTGCGGAAAATGCGCCGAAAATGGAATGCTTCTGAAGTCTTAGCCCAGTCTTAGGTCAGTTCTCCTGTCGATGTGGCGAGCCGCCTGCACGGCCCACGGGGTGCCAGACCTCGCTGGCCTGCTGCACCACGCTCGTCGAGACCACCTCGACGCCCGCATCCTCGAGCCTGCTGTGGATGCGCCTGATGATGTCGTCCTTGGCCGAGCGGGCGCTGCGAATCGGCACCACGAACCGCACGGCGAGGCGCATGTAGTCCTCGTCGGCCGAGGCAAAAACGCGCGGCTCGAGCTCGGTCTCTGGTACCGGGAACCTGTGGCGCACGGCCTCCATCGCTTCCTTGGCACCTTCGGCTGTGGCCAGGCGCCGCGCCTCTTCCTCCAGCACCTCGCTGGCGCGGGGCCAGTCTTCGTGGTGAGGTATTGCGACCTCCAGCTCCTCCCAGATGTACTCGAAGTAGCTGCTGTAGTTGAACACCGGCTGGGTGAAGGTCGCCTTGTTCGAGACGGTTATGACCCTTCCGGTGTATTGGCGTCCGCCCACCCATGTGGTGCCCGAGTCGTCGCCGACCTCCATCAGCCGGGTCTTCAAGAGCGAGATGTCGATGACGTCACCTTGCACCCCGCCCATCTGCACCCGGTCTCCTACCTTGAAGATCGAGCCGAAGGTGATGTTGAACCACCCGGCGACCGCGCCCACCGCCTCCTGCATGGCGAACGCCAGGCCAGCTGTGGCCAGGCCCAACGTCGGCGCCAGAGTGCCGCCGAGTGGCTGCCAGATCACCATCAGGCCCAACAGCCCGAAGAACCACACCACGGCACGGACCACACGGCGGGCGTTGAATCTCTGCTCGACGTCGCTGAACGCCCGGGCTGCCAACCTGTTGGCGATCCAGGTGACGACCGCCAGCACCGCCACCAGCACGCCAGACCAGGCTGCGCCTCCCAGTGCCGTGTCTCTGGCGAGGTCGAGGGCGAACGTCTGCTGCATCAGCGGGTCTTAACCCGTTTCGGCCCCGGCCAAACGGTGCGAGTGGATCAGCCGGCCCACCACTCGAGCAACGCGGCGGCGATGTCTTCACCGCGGTCGTCCTGGATGAAGTGGCCGCCGGGTTCGAACGTCTGATGCGGTTGGCCTTGTGCTCCCGGGATCCGGTCGATGAATTGGTGAGCCAGGTGGCCCAGCACCGGGTCGCCGGGGCACCACAGGGTCAAGAACGGCTCGGTGCGGCCTTCGAGCACCCGCCAAGCGGCCCGGTTCTCGGCAACCGCACCGTGTTGCGGCGTGATAGGCACCAGCGCAGGGAAGGCGATGGCGCCCGCCATGTAGTCGACATCAGGGAACGGGGCGTCATATGCCGCCATCTCGGCTGCGGTGAGCCGACGCGACTGCACCGCCCGACCGAACATCGGGCCGACGTTGCGGAACGATTCGCTTTGCGAGAACGCCAGCCAGGCGTCGAACCCGGCGCCCAGAGACTCGCCGGTGGGCAGGCCGGTATTGCCCACGGCGACCTTGCCGAACTGACCGACGCGCTCGGCCACCAAGCGCAAGCCCAAGAGCCCTCCCCAGTCCTGCGCGAACAGCAAGCTCCGCTGCGGAAGCTCGATGGTGTCGAGGAAACGGTGCAACCAGGCGACGTGGCCGTTGTAGCTGTAGGCGTCACGATCTATGGGCTTGTCCGAGCGCCCGAAACCGATGAGGTCTGGGACCACGCAGCGATAACCGGCCTCGAGCAACGGCGGCAGCATGCGCCGGTACAGGAAGCTCCAGGCCGGCTCGCCGTGCAGCAGCAGGACGGCCTGACCATCGGCCGGACCCTCGTCCAGGTAGGCCATGCGCAAGCCGTCGACGTCGACATACCGCGGCCGATAGTCGAAGTCGGGCAGGTCGTCGAACCGTTCGTCTGGAGTGCGTAAGTACTGGAGACCCGAGCTGGTCTTGTGGACTTCGGTTGCCATGGCCAGAACCCTATCCAGCACCTGTCGGCCCACGTGTCGAGATCGGCCGCCTTAGGCCGTTGCGGGCCGTGCACCTAGGATCGCCCCGTGGTCAAAGCAAACTCCCCCACCGGTCCCTCGTTGCCGTTTCCGCCGCCGACGTCGTCCAGCACAGCGGGTCGCACACTTCTCGACTCCGAGCATCATTGGCGCAGCGAGGCCAGGCGCCTGCGCGAGGATGCACCGAACGTGGTCATCTTCATGACCGACGACGCCGGCTATTCCAACGCAACGTGTTACGGCGGCCCGGTCGAGATGCCCACTATGGAGCGGGTATGGCGTTCGGGGGTTGCCTACAACCGGTTCCACACCACTGCGATGTGTTCGCCGACGCGGGCATGTGTCCTGACCGGCCGCAACCACCACGCTGTCGGGTTCGGGCAGATACCCGAGTATTCGACCGATTTCGACGGCTACATCGGCGAGATCCCGGCCGGTGCAGCCACCGTGGCCCAGGTGCTGGGCGAATACGGCTACGCCACCGCGGCGTTCGGCAAGTGGCACAACACTCCCGCCAACGAGGTCAACCGCACCGGGCCGTTCGACCGTTGGCCCACGGGCATGGGCTTTGACTACTTCTACGGCTTCATGGCCGCCGAGACGTCACAGTACGAGCCGAGGCTGTTCGAGAACACCACTCCGATAGAACCCCCGCACGACCCCGACTATCACCTGACCGAAGACATGGCCGCCCGCGCCATCGACTACCTCAGGAGACAGCGCAACACGCGGCCCGAGGCGCCGGTGTTCCTGTACTTCACGCCCGGAGCGGTTCATGGGCCCCACCACGTACCGACCGAGTGGGCCGACAAGTACGCCGGGGCGTTCGACGATGGCTGGGAGGCGCTGCGCGAACAGACCTACGAACGCCAGCGGGCGCTTGGCTGGATTCCCGACGACGCCGAGCTGACACCCATCAACCCCACCATGCAGCGCTGGGAGAATGTGCCCGAGGCCGAGCGGCGCTTCCAGACCCGTCTGATGGAGGTCTATGCGGGCTTCCTCGAACACACAGACCGCCAATACGGCAAGGTGCTCGACGAGCTCGAGCGCATGGGCGAACTCGACAACACGCT
>JAGQSP010000226.1:10484-17421 GCA_020439485.1 Acidimicrobiales bacterium
GAACAGACCGAGGTACTCGACCGCGACTACGGCGGGCTCGACAGCCTGGGATCTGCGGTATCTGACCCCATGTATCACGCGGGCTGGGCCTGGGCCGGCGAGACGCCCTTCAAGTCGACCAAGCTCGTGGCCGCCCACTTCGGTGGCACCCGCACACCACTCGCGGTGTCGTGGCCCAAGGGGTTCGCACCCGATCCGGTGCCGCGGAGCCAGTTCCACCACGTCATAGACATTGCCGCCACCATCTACGACGTCGTGGGTATAGAAGCTCCGGGCTCGTTCTACGGGGCCGACCAAGACCCCATCGACGGCGTTTCGATGGCCCGTTCGTTCCACGACGCCAACGCAGGGACGGGCCGCCAAACCCAGTACTTCGAGATCATGGGCAGCCGCGGCGTCTATCACGAAGGCTGGTTTGCCGGAGCCTTCGGGCCACGCAACCCCTGGGACAGCAGCTACAGCCGCCTCAAAGACTGGGACCCCGACCAGGACCAGTGGGAGCTGTACGACCTCACCAACGACTTCAGCCAGGCTCGCGACCTGGCCGAGACACACCCGGCCAAGCTGGCAGAACTGCGCGAGATGTTCGACCGCCATGCCGAGGCCAACCACGTGTTCCCGATTGGTGCGGGCCTGCTGTCTTCGGTGTATCGGCCCGACCTGATGAGGTCCACGCCCATCCGCTCGTGGAACTTCGGCGGCGACGACGATCGCATCGCCGAGTCGATGGCGCCCAAGTTCACCAGCGGCACCTCATCCAGATCGACCATCTCGTTCACCGGTGGCCCGCACGACGAGGGTGTGTTGTTCTGCGTGGGCGGTGTCACCGGCGGCTTCACCGTCTATGTCCAGAACGGGGTGCTGCGCGCCGAGTACAACGCGGGCGGTATCTACCGCACCAAGGCGGTGGCTGCCGGCGCGATGAACCCTGGCGAGCACACGGCCATCGTCGAGTTCGTTTCCGACGGCGGGCGTGCCCGATGCCCCGCAGACATCCGGCTGCACCTCGACGGGGAACTGGTGGCTCAGGCCCGCGTGCCCAAGACGATGCCGGCGATGTTCAGCTTCTCCGAGACCTTCGACGTGGGCAAGGACCTCGGTTCGCCCGTGGCGTTGGACTACATGCACGAGCGGCCGTTCGTATTCAGCGGTGAGGTCCACTCTGTTCACTGCGAATACACCGAGCCGGGCTGACGGGTCGACGGACCCCGATGTTTGGCCGACGCCGCCGACCGGCTGTTTCACCAGACCAGTGCAGCGCCATCATCAACACGAACGTCGCCCTGGCGTCGCGCCTCGAGGTCGACCTGGCACCCAGGCTGCAAGACATCACCCTCGAGCTGATCGAAACCAAACGATGGGAGGCGGTGGGCACGGTCGACCTGTCTCCTGAGGTGCTGGTGACGGTGGCAGCCAACGCCGCCATACCGGTGCTGGCGCTGGACACGTGGCTCTACCGCAACGTCGGATCGATCATCGTGACATCGTCGCCCACCACCGTGACAGCACGCCGAGCCGGGCCCGCTGGCGGCGTGTTCTCCGACTCGCCGATGCGGGTTGCGGGACGCACCGGCCCCAACTCGACCCCGGTTTGTGTCGCGTGGAGCGAGGCCATCGTCGACAGCCGACGTCCAGATCGCGGCCGCAATGTCGTCATCCACGAGATGACACACAAGATCGACATGGCCGGCGGTTTCAGCGACGGCGAGCCTCCACTTCGTGGTGCCGAAGCCTCGCACTGGAAGACCCTGCTGGATGACCAGTACCTGGGCGAGCCCCTCGAAGACGAGCCTCTTCGCGCCTACGCCTGGAGCAACCGGTCGGAGTTCTTCGCGGTGGCAACCGAGGTGTTCTTCTGCCGCCCTGCGCATCTGGCCGCGGCCAGGCCCCGGCTCTACGAGGGGTTGCGCGGCATCTATCGACAAGACCCGCGCCACCACGACGCCTCGTCCTGAGCGGGCCCGCCCGGTGCGGGCAGCGAGCGAGTCGGTTCAGATATCGACGTGGTGCAGATGTGCAGCACCATCCGCGGCATTGCGAGCAACGCAGATGATGTGCCGTCCGTTGGGTTGTACCCATGCACCGGCCAACGGATCGCGAAGGGCCAGCCTGTCGAACGGCACCTCTACCTCGACCTCGGCCTCGCCGGCGGCAGGCACTTCCACGCGAGCAAAGCCCACCAGGCGCGGTGGGCGGTCGGCCGCCGGCAGTTCGGCGTACACCTGCACGACGTCGGCGCCGTCGCGAGCGCCCGTGTTGGCAACCCGCGCCCGCACCACCAGGCCATCGGCACCGCGCTGGACATGCGAGTCGACGATTTCAAAGCTGGTGTACGACAGCCCGAATCCGAACGCGAAACGGGGTTGATGGCCATGCCGGGCCAGGTGCCACCAACCGTGCCAACGGTCGTACACGAACTCGGTCGCTGCGGCGTCGAATGCGGGCAGGTGCGATTCGTCGGTCGGAACGCTGAAAGCGAGCCGGCCCGAGGGGTTCACATCGCCGCACAACACATCGGCCAGCCCTTCCCCTGCACGACATCCGCCGTACCACGACTGGACGATCGCTGGAACGCTGGATGCCCACTCGTCGACGATCACCGCGCTGCCCGCCTGGATCACCACCACGGTTCGGGGATTTGCCGCCACTACCGCCCGAATCAGCGCCACGTCGGCTTCGTGCAGGCGCAGACTCGACCGGTCGCCTCCAACGGCAAACCCACGCGGCCGACGTCGCCAATCGGGCGTCTCGACCGGCGCCAGTTGCGAGATACGTCGGGCGAACCGGTCGGCCACTTCGGGTTCGTCGCCGGCTGGGAAGAGAGCACCCAGGGACGGGTCTGTGCGCCCGATGTACTCACCCTCGTCCAGATAGGTGTAGCCGACCACCACCACAGCGGCGTCTGCGCCTCGGGCCACCGCCGAGGCCCTGTCGAGGTCGCTACCATCGTCGTGGGCGACCGACGAGTAGCGCTCGGTCAGGCCGGCCAAGGCTGTGTGGCAGTCGGTGTCCCAAACATCACTGGATCCGCCATCGCCCAGATTCACGCTGTCGGCGAGGTGCCCCAGGACGGCCAGCGACAAGTCGGTTTGCATCGGCAACACCCGAGCGCCACCCACGGGCTCGTTGCGCAACAACACGATCGAACGGCCTGCCACCTCGCGCGCCAGTCGGCGGTGAGGGTCGGAGCCGACGACGGTCAGCGACGGCGCATCCGCCGCCAACAGATCGCCGAATCGGAGCAAGGTCGCCACGACCCGCGCCACGGCCTCGTCGACCTCGGCCCAGCTGACCTCGCCCGCTTCGAGGGCGAGGGGAAGGTTCGGGTACCGAATCATGCGATACGGCATCTCGATGTCCAGCCCCGCCGACAACGACTTGGCGGCATCCCTGAGCCCGAAGATCCAGTCGCTGATGACAAAGCCCTCGAAACCCCATTCGCCTCGCAGCACATCGGCGATCAGGTGCTGGTTCTCGCCGCACCACTGGCCGTTGACCGAGTTGTACGCGGTCATCACCGCGGCGACACCCTCTTGCACTATCCGCCTGAAGTGGGGCAGGTACACCTCGTGCAGCGCGACCTCGTCGACGCTGACGTCGACACTGAACCGGGCGTTCTCCATCGAGTTGCAGGCGAAGTGTTTGACACACGCCATCACGTTTCGCTGCAGCCCGCGGGTGAACGCCGCTCCCATCTCTGCGACGTGATGCGGGTCTTCTCCGTAGGTCTCCTGCGCCCTTCCCCATGCGGGATGTCGCAGCAGGTTCACACAAACGGCGCCCGTCAGGTTGGCCCCCGCCGCGCGCAGTTCGCGCCCGATCACCTCGCCCACACGTTCTTCCAGGTCTGGGTCCCAGGTGGCTCCTCGGGCCATCGACACCGCAAACGCGGTCGAGTTGCCGACCACGCATCCCCTGGGGCCGTCGGCGAAGTGCACACCGCCAAGCCCCACGCGCTCGACGACAGCGGCGCTGAAAGTGTCTTTGTAGTACCCGCCCTGCCCCATGAACTCGAGGCCGGCCCATATCGGACCGTCGCCGTCGAGGCACCAGAGACGCTCTTGCGGTGTCATGTGCGCGACCAGTCGGCGGGCCACGGTCATGGGCGCTTCACCCGATCGAACGGCCCTGGTTGCGTCGTCGAAGTGCATCGCGACGCAGGCTAGAGCCACCCGCGATCGCGCGCCGTGATTGCGGCCTCGGCACTGGATCGCGCATGGGTCTTGCCGGCCGCGGTCGACAGATAGTTGCGGACCGTGCCGACCGACAGGCTCAGTCTGTTGGCGATGTCTGAAACCGGCATGCCGTCGAGAACCAGGGTCAGAACCTCTTGCTCTCGCTGGCTGAGCGGGTTCATTCCCTCGATCAGTGATTCGGTGGCCAGTTCGGGGTCGACCACCCGCAGGCCACCGTGCACTCGGCGCACAGCGTCTGCCAGCTGGGGCGCTGGAGTGTCTTTGACCACAAAACCCGAAGCCCCGGCCTCGAGGGCCCGGCGCAGATACCCAGGACGACCGAACGTGGTGACGATCAGGCTGCGGGCCGCTGGGTACTCGGCGGCCAGCCGGGCGGCTGCGTCGATGCCGCTCATGCCGGGCATCTCGATGTCCAGAAGTGCAACGTGCACGTCGTTGTCGATCGCCGCCTGCACCACCTCGTCGCCGCGACCCACCTGGGCCACGACCTCGAGGTCTGGCTCCAACCCCAACAGGGCCGCCAGAGCTCCGCGAACCAGGGCTTGGTCGTCGGCCAGCAGCAGGCGGATGGCTGTCATCGGAGCACCTCGATCTTCGTCCCGTGGCCGTCTAGCGAACCATCACCTGGTTGGGCAGGGGCGACCCGCAATTCTGCGCCGTACGAGGCGACCCGCTCGTCCAAGCCCCTCAAGCCGTTGCCACGCGCAGACTCCCCCAGCCCGACACCGTCGTCGGTGATCCTGAGCACCACCACCTCGGATGGTCGCAGCTCGATGACACAACGGCTGGCCCGCGCGTGGCGAACCACATTGGTCACCGCCTCGCGAACAACCCATCCGGCCACAGACCGCATGCGCTCGTCGACATCGCCAGGGGTTCCCACCACCCCCAGCTCGACTCCTGCGTCGCCCAGCACGCTGCGGGCCACCGTCAGCTCGTCGGCGAGATCGGCAGCTCGGAGCCCGCCGACGGTCGAGCGGATCTCGGCCAGCGCGCTGCGCCCTACGGACTCGAGCTCTTCGAGCTGAGCTCGGCACGCGTCCAGCCGTGCGCGTTGGGCCTGGTCTTCAGCTTCGACGCCGTCCAGAAGGCGGCGGCACAGCTCGGTCTTCAGAATCATGGCGGTGAGGCTGTGCCCGAGCACGTCGTGTACGTCGCGCGCCACGCGACCGCGCTCGTCGCTGAGCGCCAGCCTGGTCCGCAGCTGAGCCTGCTCGAACTGGTTGGTCTCGACGGCCCGAATCAGCAGCGTCGAAGCACCAACCGAGGCGGCGATGATCGCATAGAACCACAAGACGTCGAGATCGCCCGTCGCCGCCGGAACCGCCAGGTTGACCACCACTCCTGCGACAGCGACCGCCCATGCCATGGGCCAGGTGAAGTGGAACACCGCAAGCGCCACGACGTATGGGGTCATCCCCAGCGCCGCGTGCCCGGCGACTGCGTAGGTGACCACGGCCAGCGCGATCATCACGGCGAAGTGAGCTGCCCCGCTGGACCCGTCCGCGACCCAGTCGTAGCTCAGTCGGTTTGTGTCGCTCAGCGCTTGGCTTTCTCGCTCGCCCTGTCGCCGAAACCCGTCGACGTACACAACGCTGAACAGCGCCATCAGGGCGATCGCAGCGATTTTGGTGGGCCGTCCGGTGTCGTCGGAGACGACGGTCAGCACCGGAAAGGCAAGGAACACCAGCCACACGGCAGCCATCAGCCAACCGTGCCGGGCGATCCAGCCGTGAGCGGCTGCCGGTTGGGCCACGCCACTCATTGGCGAGCCCGGCCCCTCGCGACCAGCAGCGTGGCGGCCACGGCGAACACCACCGTCCACACGACCACGTTGGTCAGCGGTTGCCAGAGAGGCACCGCGATCAGGTCACCGGTGTCGGGATCGATCGTGGCGCCTCCGGTCAGCGCCCGTCTGGCCAGAGACACATAGCCATACAGGGGCGTGAACTTCGCCACGGCGAGCTGCCAGCCGTTCAGCGGGATGAAGATGTTGCCAAGGAAGGCGAGGATCACCAGCGAACCCCCTGCTGCGCTGACGGCCGCCTCGGATCGAAAGGCAAGCCCGAAAGAAAGGCCATAAAGAGCGAAGGTAATGGCACCCACGATCAGAACGGCGGCCGACACCACCCAGACCGACAAAGGAGCTGACGCGCCGGTGAGCGCCCCGACCGTATAGACCAACACGATCGGCACGACAGCCACGGTGAGGGCCGTCGCAGCTTTCACCGCCACGTAGCCGGCGTCGGTCATCGGCGTCAGACCCAACTGGCGGCCCCAACCCTGCATCCTCTCGACGGCGGCCATTCCGCCGATGCCGGTGGTGGCAGACACAGCTCCGTAGGCGGCCATCGCGATCATGATCCACATGGCGACGTTGCCGTCGCGAACGGGGTCGTCACCGTATTCGGGCGACGCGCCGAAGATCAGGTACAGAAATGCGGGAAGGCCCGCCGTGAAAAACATGGTGACGTAGTCGCGCCTCAACCGGCGCATTTCGAGTCGATAGTAGGTCAGGTTCATCGGGAAGCTCCTAGGCGAAGCCGCGTTCGTTGCTGCGGCGCGCGGCATTGGGGTTGTTGTCTGGGATGGGGTCATCGGTTCGTCAGTTCCAGGAATGCTCGTTCGAGCGACGCCGGTTCGATCTCGAGGTCGAATCCGCCCAGGTCGAGCAGGCGTCGGGCGATCAGGTCTGATTCGGTGGTGTCGACAACCACCCGATCGCCTTCGGTGCTGACCGA
>JAGQSP010000226.1:17500-17701 GCA_020439485.1 Acidimicrobiales bacterium
GTCGGTGGGGCCGTCGGCGACGATCAGGCCCGACGCCAACAACACGGTGCGGGCTGCGAAGTCCTCGGCTTCTTGCAGGTAGTGGGTTGCGAACACGATGGTGCGACCAGCCTGGGCCTCGGTCTTCATCGTCGCCCAGAACGACTGGCGGGCCTCGACGTCCATGCCAGCTGTGGGTTCGTCCAGCAGCAACAGGTCGGG
>JAGQSP010000227.1 GCA_020439485.1 Acidimicrobiales bacterium
CCATCCGGCCACGGCAAGACGACGCTGCTGAACTGCCTGTCGGGGCTGGACTCCATCGACGCCGGAAGTGTCGAGGTCGCCGGAGCCACGATCCACGAGATGTCCGACAAGGCACGCACGGTGCACCGGGCCGAGAACATGGGCTTCATCTTCCAGAGCTTCAACCTCATCCCGGTTCTGTCGGCCGCCGAGAACGTCGAGTTGCCCCTGTTGGCCGCCGGAATGCGACCCTCACGAGCCCGCGAACGCGCGACAGCGATGCTGGCTCGCGTCGAACTCGCCGACCGAGTGGACCACCGCCCCAACGAGCTGTCCGGGGGTGAACAACAACGGGTCGCCATAGCCAGAGCCCTGGTGACCGACCCCGCGGTCGTTTGGGCAGATGAACCAACGGGAAACCTCGACAGCGCAACCGCTGCGGTGATACTCGACCTTCTGCTGGAGGTGAACGCGGCCGGGCAAACGTTGATCGTCGTCACCCACGACGAGGACATCGGCAGAAGCGGCCACCGGCTGGTTCGCCTCGTCGACGGCTGCATCGCCGACCAAGAGGTCACCCGATGACGCCCGTGCTGGTGTCGATCGCTGCGGTGATGATCGCCGTTGCAGCCCACGATCTCGTCAGGCGCCCGGTGCTGAGGCGTCAAGCCATTCGCAACCTGGTGAGGCGACCGGGCGAAACCGGCCTGATGATCGGAGGGGCGCTGCTGGGGACGGCGATCATCACGGCCAGCCTCGTCGTCGGCGACACCGTCGCCAGCACTGTGAGGGATGTCGCCAGAACCAACCTCGGACCAATCGACGAGGCCTTGACCACCGACGACCTCCAGGTGGCCGACGCCGCCTGGAACGCCCTCTCGGCATCCCCGCCCGCCGAGGTGGATGGACTGGTCCGCGCCACCGGCGCGCGCGTGGCAGTTTCGCGCGACGGCGACGGTGCCGACGCCAAGCGCCTGGCCGACACATCGGTGTGGGCATTCGAACTGGACTTCGACGAGGCCAGAGCATTTGCGGCCGACGCCCCTTCGGGTTTCGAACAGGCCGGCACCACGCCCGGCCCAGGCGAGGTCGCCGTGTCCGAGCCGCTGGCTGCGACCCTCGGCGCAAAGGTGGGTGACACCGTGGCAGTGCACGCCTACGGACGCTCGACCGAGCTGCAGGTGGTAGCGATCACCCCTCGCGTCGGCTTGGGCGGTCGTGCCACCGACAACGTGCACCTCGCGCCAGGAACCCTCGACGACCTGTTCGATGCCGTGCACGCCTCCAACCCCGAAGCCACCCCGCCAGGGCGATACATCTACATCTCCAACCAGGGAGGGGTCTTTGACTCCGCAGCATCCACCGACGCTGTCATCGAGTGGGCATCGGGGGCGCTTGCCAGCGCCGGAATCGACAGCGACCAGTACGACCTCGGCCGGTGGAAGGCGAACCTGTTGGAGGAAGCCGACGCCGAGGGGACAGAGTTCACGACCATCTTCTCGAGCATCGGCGCCTTTGCCGTCATCTCGGGCATCCTGCTGTTGGTGAACATCGTTGCGATGCTTGCCGAGGAACGTCGCAATCAGCTGGGAATATTGCGCGCGTTGGGTCTGAGACGAGGCCAGGTCGTGCGCCTGATGGCCCTGGAAGGCACCGCCTACGCAGTCGCCTCGACCGCGATCGGCGTCGCCGTGGGTGTCGGGGTCGGCTGGGTGGTTGCGGGTCTGACCGCTCAGGTATTCGAGCGAGACCGACTCAACCTGGTGTTCACCGTCGAACGGTCGAGCCTGGTCACCGCCGCCGCGACCGGCTTGGTGCTGACGCTGGCGGCGGTCTGGCTGGCCAGCACGCGCCTGGCCAGACTGAACGTGATCGCGGCCATTCGCGACCTCGACCAGCCCAGGAGCGCCCGGCGCAGGCGGGCCGCCCTGGCAGGAGCGATGGGCCTGCTGCTGGCCGGGCTACTGGCCCTCCTGGTCGGGGCCGGCTCGAACAGCCCGGTTCCCGCACTGGTCTCGGTGCCGCTGGCCTGTGCAGGCCTGGGTGTTGCGCTGTCGGGCCTGATCGGCCAGCGCGCGGCCGCAACACTGGCCGGACTGGCCTCGATCGCGTGGGGCGTAGGTGTTTTCTCGGCACTGCCAGACGCGATGGACAACCCCGAGATTTCGGTGTTCGTCTTTCAAGGCGTGGTCATGGTGTCCGGAGCGGTTGCCGTGGCAACTGCCAACCAGTCTCTCTGGGAGGCGGCCCTTCGCCGATTCGGATCAGGACGCCGAGGTGTCGCTTTGCGATTGGGCCTGGCCTATCCGTTGGCACGGCCGATTCGCAGCGCCCTGCTGTTGGCAATGTTCTCGCTGGTCATCTTCACCATCACATTCATGGCGGTTCTAGTGGCCGTCTTCGACTCCGGGGCCGACTCGATCGCCGACCAGACCGCCGCCGGCTTTGATGTCGTGGTCGAGACCAGCCGCAACAGCCCAACCCCCATCGAGGAACT
>JAGQSP010000228.1 GCA_020439485.1 Acidimicrobiales bacterium
TTTCCACCCCCGCCCGACAAACGCGTCGACCGGTCCAACGGGTTGTGGATGGCGCCACACAACCGCTGGGCGTATCAGCACATGCGGCGGCTGCTGCCTTCGGCGGGTTGGCCCGCGTCGGACGACATTGTTCGTCTGAAGCGTCGCATCGATCCGCACCTCGACAGGATCGACGTGACCCGTGAAGACGGCACCAAGGCTGACTTCGAGACGTTCTTGCGCGAGACGTTCACCGACAGCCTCGTTGTGGTGCAAGGCGGCGATGTGGTGTTCGAGCGCTACATGAACTCGATGAAGCCGACGACACCGCACCAGATGATGTCGTGCACCAAGAGCTTCGTGGGGCTCTTCGCCCAGATGGCGATCGGGCGCGGCCAGGTGGGCGAATCCGACCGTGTCGGAGATCTGGTCAGCGAGCTGGGCGCGCCGTCGATGGGTGCGTTCTCCGAAGCGACGTTCGGTCAAGTGCTCGACATGACCAATTCGATGGCGTTCAACGAGGACTACGTCGACCCGGCAGCCGACATTCACACCTACGTATCGGTGGTTGGGTTGGGTCCCGCCGTCGACGGTGGCGCTCCGACGGTCTATGACTATCTGACAACCTTGGCGCCCGATCCGCAGGTGGGCCACGGCGAGGTGTTCCACTATCAGACACCAAAGACCGATGCTGCCAGCTGGGTCACCTGTCGCGTCACCGGTCGTTCTCTGCTGGACGACCTGCATCAACTGTGGAGCGCGATCGGGGCCGATGGTGAGGCGTACATGCTGCTCGACAGCGCCGGCATGCCCGTTGCCGGTGGAGGCCTCAACGCAACCGCCGAAGATCTGGCCCGGTTCGGCTGGATGATGGCCAACGATGGCGAGATAGGCGGCCGTTCGGTTGTGGAGCCGCGAATCATCGACACGCTGCTGGCGGGCGGCTCGACCGAGGCGTTCCTTGCCGGCCCCGACGCCGTGGGATGTTTCGGCACGGGCGAATGGAGCTATCGGTCCAAGTGGTGGGTCCGCCACACCCCTGGGCGTGAGGCGATCTGCGCCATCGGCGTGAACGGTCAGTGGATCTACTGCGACCCGGCCCGGCGAATGGCCATCGTCAAGCAGAGCTCGCAACCCCTTGCCGCAGATCCGGTCTTCTACGACTACGAGATGAACGCCTTCGACGCCATCGCCGACGCTGTTGCCTGAAACCTCGGGTTACCCATTCGAGAGGCCAAACGGCTAAAACCGATCTTCATGCAGCAGGTCAGCCCAACCGTCCCGGCCCCACTCGAGGGTGTGAAGATCGTCGACATGGGCCAGGTGCTCGCCACCCCATTCGGTACCTACCTGATGGGACTACTCGGCGCCGAGGTCATCAAGATCGAATCGGCCAGCGGTGAGTTCATGAGACGCTCGACGCGTCTGGCATTCGCAACACAGAACGCAGGCAAGCGCCCCATCGTCGTGAACATGCGCGAACCCGGCGCCGCAGAGGTGGTGTTGCGGCTGATCGAGCAGGCCGACGTCTTCGTCGAGGGGTTCGCGCCGGGCACCGCCGACGCCATGGGCCTGTCGTGGGAGACCGTATCGGCTCGCAATCCCAACATCGTCTATGGCTCGCTCAGCGCCTTTGGCGACGTCGGGCCGTACGGCGGTCGCCCCGGGTTCGACCACGTCGTGCAGGCGATGAGCGGCATCATGTACTCGACCGGCTTCGCCGACCATCCGCCCATCAAGGTCGGATCGCCATACCTCGATTATGGAGGTGGGCTGCTGCTGGCCTTCGGGCTGCTGGCCGGTGTGCTCGAACAACGCCGCACGGGCACTGGTGTTCACGTCGACGTGACCATGCTCGACGCAGGCCTGCTGTTCAATGCCAGCGGGCTGGTACGCACCGCCGAGACCAAGACCAGCCCGCCGCGCACCGGCAACGACGCCTTCAGCGGCGCGGTGGCTTCGGGGGCCTTCGAGACCACCGACGGTTTGTTGATGGTGGCTGCGAACAAGGCGCGCCACCTGGTCGACCTGATGACCCTTCTGGACCTTCCCGATTTCGCCGACCCCGGCTTGACAGAGCCGGACGCAGACCCGGCGATGGTGGCGGCAGCCAAGGCGGCGATGGCTCAGCGCTTCTCCCAAAAGAGCGCGGCCGAGTGGGAGGAACTGCTGAACGCACGGGCCATCCCGGCCGGGAGGGTCCGCGACCTCGCCGAGGTGGTGGCCGAGGGTCACGCGGTGGCGCGGGGTCTGTTGCAGCCCGTTGTTGACCCACAAGATCCCGCAGCCAGGCCGTTGTTGCCCGCCGCCGGAGTGAAGCTGAACGGTGTCATGCCCGGCCCCACCGTGATGCCGCCGGGGATCGGCGGCGAGACCGACGCGGTCTTGTCCGAGCACGGTTTTGGCCCAGACGAGATCGACGCGTTGCGCTCGGCCGGGGTCATCTTCTGACGAAGGGTGGCTGAATGGCCGACCATCAGGTCCTCATCGCGGAGAACGTAGGTTTCGGCGTCGAGGTCCTCAGCCTCAACCGACCCGACAAACGCAACGCGCTCAGCTCGACTCTGCGCCAAGCGTTGGTCGATCGGCTCGACGCCTTGTCGGTCGACGAAGACGTGAAAGCCGTGGTGATCACCGGCGCGGGCGACCACTTCTGTGCGGGCTTCGACCTGGACGAGTTGATGTCGTCCGACGCCCCAGACGCTGTCTTGGCCCACGCCGACCGATATCACGCTGCGGTACACGAGTTCCCCAAACCGCTGATAGCGGCCATCGAGGGTGTGGCCGTGGCCGGCGGCATGGACCTCGCCGTCATGTGCGACTTGCGCGTTGGCACCACGCAGGTGCGCATGGGTCAACCACAGGTCAAGTTCGGGGTTCCGGCCGCTTATGACCTGCTGTGCACGGTGATGCGCATGTCCGCAGCACGCGATCTGTGTTTGACCGGGCGCATCATCGAGTCAGACGAGGTGGTCTCGCATGGCCTGCTCGACAGGGTCGTGCCGCCTGGCGAAGCCCTGACCGTCGCCGTACAGCTGGCCCGCGAAATCGCCGGCGTCGCTGGTGCCGAGCCCATGAAGAGGGTTTTTGTCGATCATCAGCCGGCTCTGTTCGGGAGCTGAAGGCCCTTCGGCACTGGCTTCGTACGGGCCTCCAGCGGACAATCGAAGCCATGAGTGCACCGATGTTGACCTTCGTCGGTGGGGCCGGGACGGTTACTGGCTCCAAGGCCCTCGTCGAGATCGGCAATAGCCGAATCCTGGTCGATTGTGGCCTCTACCAAGGACGCAAGGAGCTGCGGGAGAAGAACTGGGAGCCTTTCCCTGCCGAACCCGCGAGCCTCGACGCCGTCGTGTTGACCCACGCCCATGTCGACCACTGCGGATATGTTCCACGCCTGGCCAGAGAGGGGTTCTCGGGCCCCGTTCTGTGCACACAAGGCACCGAGATGCTGGCACGAATCGTGCTGCCCGACAGCGGGCGCCTGCATGAAGAGGAAGCCGAATACGCCAACCGGGTCGGCTACTCGAAACACGCTCCGGCGCTGCCGCTGTACACCGAACAAGACGCTGTCGACTGCCTGCGGCAGTTTCGGTCGGTTCCCTACGATCATTCCGTGGCGCTAGTGCCGGGCGTCAGGGCCACGTGGCGTCACGCTGGGCACATTCTGGGTGCAGCAAGCCTGCGCATCGAGCTCGAGGATCATGAGACGTCGGTGGTGTTCAGCGGAGATCTCGGCCGCTCGACCCACCCATTGTTGTTGCCGCCTCACCCGATTGGCCGCGCCAACTTCGTCGTGGTCGAGTCGACCTATGGCGACGAGGAGCACGCCGATGTCGACCCCGAAGACGTTCTGGCCGAGGTGATATCCGAGGCGGCGCGTCGTGGTGGTGTGGTTGTGGTTCCGGCCTTCGCCGTCGACCGAACCGAGGTCGTCCTGTGGCACATCGATCGGCTGGTGGCCCAGGGCCGCATCCCCGAGCTGCCCGTCTATGTCGACAGTCCGATGGCGTCTCGGGCGTTGGACGTGTACCGGCGCGCGGTCGCAGAAGGATCGGAAGAGATCCGGCCTGCCATCGCCGGCTCCTCGCTGTTCTCGGCAATCGACGTCAGGGAAACCCGCACCACCGACGAGTCCAAGGCGCTCAACTCCCTGCGAGGCCCGATGATCATCGTGTCGGCCTCTGGCATGGCGACGGGAGGCCGTGTCATCCACCATCTCGCCAACCGCATCGGCGACGATCGAAACGCAGTGCTGTTGGTGGGGTTCCAGGCTCCGGGCACCCGAGGCGAGGCCCTGGTGCAGGGGGCTTCCAAGATCAAGATGTTCGGGCGCTATTTCGGTGTCAGGGCCCAGGTCGCGTCGGTCGACCTGTCGGCGCACGCCGACCGCAGCGAGTTGCTCGATTGGCTCGGCACGGCGGCCGGCACGCCCCAGATGGTGTTCGTGAACCACGGCGAGCCAGCGGCGTCGCAGGCGCTGGCCGACGCCATCGAGACCACACTCGAGCTCGATGCCGTGGTGGCACGAACCGGCGAGCGCATCCGCATCGACTGAGCCTCGTAGCCCTTCGCCGGGAACGTAACGTGGACGGATGGTCCACCAGAAACGCCCGAACATCGTCTTCGTGCTCACCGACGATCACGCCGCTCACTCGATCGGTTGTTACGGATCGGTGGTCAATCAGACACCACGAATCGACGAGATCGCAGAACACGGCGTGAGGTTCGACAACTGCTTTGCCACGAACTCGCTGTGCACCCCGTCGCGGGCCAGCATCTTGACGGGCAAGTACAGCCACCGAAATGGCGTCTTCACCCTGTTCACGCCAATCGACGCCAGCCAGCCGACCTTCATCTCGCAGCTCAAGTCGGTGGGCTACCGCACCGCGATGATCGGCAAGTGGCACATGGGACATGGCGATGGCCACGACCCACAGGGTTTCGACTACTGGGATGTGTTGCCCGGTCAAGGCGACTACTGGAATCCGACGTTCATCTCGCCCGAAGGCGAACGGGTCGTCGAGGGTTACGCCACCGACATCATCACCGACCTGTCGATGGACTGGGTCGAGTCGCTCGACGGTGACGACCCCTGGTGCATGCTGGTCTGGCACAAGGCTCCTCACCGGCCATGGGAACCCAAGCCCGAACACCGAGCGCTGTACGAACAGCCGGTGCCGCTGCCATCGACGTTCTGGGACGACTATGCGACTCGCTCTTCGTCTTCGCGACGGGTTGCGATGAGAGTGGCCGATCACCTGTCGTCCGAGGACCTCAAAGGCGACCCGCCGGAGGGCCTGTCGTATGAGGATCAGGCTGTCTGGAAGTACCAGAGATACATGCGCGACTACCTGGCCTGCGTGCATTCGGTGGACGAGAACGTTGGGCGCCTGATCGACTGGCTGCGCAACCGGGGAGAGTTCGACGACACGATCTTCGTCTATTCGTCCGACCAGGGGTTCTTCCTGGGCGACCACGGCTGGTTCGACAAGCGGCTGATGTTCGAGGAGTCGTTGCGGATGCCGCTGGTGGTCTCGTACCCCAGCCGGGTGGCGCCCGGTCAGGTGCGCAGCGCCATGGTGACCAACGTCGACATGGCACAGACCCTGCTCGACGCCGCCGGTGTCGGTGGCGTCGACGACATGCAAGGGACGAGCTTTTGGCCCGAGATGGCCGGCGAGCCGGGGTCGGTGAACGCGCAGGGTGTGTACTACCGCTATTGGGAACACGACGACATGATCCACAAGGCGCCCGCCCACTACGGCTACCGCACCGATCGCTACAAGCTGATCTACTACTACAACGAGGGGTTCGGCCTGCCCTTCACTTCGTTCTTCACCTACCCGCCCGAGTGGGAGCTGTACGACCTGCGGTCAGACCCCGACGAGGTCAACAACGTCTACGACGACCCGGCGTATCTCGAGATCCGTGAGGATCTGAAGGCTGCGATGTGGCGGTTGCAAGCCGAACTGGGCGATGCACCGCATCACTCGCAGCCGGTACCCGCCGGATGCGAATCGGTCGAGGTTGCGACGATGCCCCCGATCCCGCGGTTTCGCTGGCTCAACCTGCCCCGCTGAGGGCGGCTACTGGTAGGTGACGAGGTCGGGGCGCGGCGACAGGCCAAGCACCTCGGCTGGTGAAAAGAGGTTGGTGTCCTCGTCGAGAAACAGTTTGAAGCCGGTGTGGAATGGTGGCTGGCCCGCGTAGCGGACCAGGTCGCCGATCTTGGCACCCCGGCCCCCGAAGCCGTCGGCGTGGAACGTGATGGCCAGACCTGGGCGATCGACGATGTCGTCGCGATCTCGAACCATGTTGTCGGTGAACTGGTGGATCACGAACAGCTTCTCGGGCAGGCCGTCTCTGACGACCATCTCGGACAGCCAGGCCGACACCTCGTTGACCTCGGCTGCGGTCACAGAGCCGATCACTCGCGCCGGAACCTGGCCAGGCCCCATTCTCCACTCGGGGTCGAGAGCCAGCCCCACATGGGGCCTGCCGAGCAGATCCTCGAACTGCACGGCTTGTGACAAGAAGGTCGATCGACCGGGCTGGAGATCGAGGACCACGAAGGCTCCGACCCGCTCTGCCTCGTCGACCAACGCCTCGACCGCAGTCTTGTCGACGGGTGCGCTGTAGTCGCCGTCGGCCCCCGCCGAGCGCTGCGCCACGGTGACGATTATTTCGACACCTGGCACCACGTCGTCGCCGACCGTTCCGAACTGAGCCGCTCGCTCGACCACGGCCTGCAAAGCCCTGTCGGGCTCCAGCTCACCGAGGATTCCCAGGACCGGGCTGCCGGGCGAGCCATAGTGGGCGACGATCATCCTGCCGTTGGCGAACACCTCGACTCCACCGCCGGGGAGTTCGGCGGGTTCGGAACCCACCAGCCAGACGCCTCCGTCGCCAGCGGCCGCGATGGCCACCGTGCGTCCGCTGGGCGAACCACCCTGCGGAGCCGCGCTGCCGAAGCCCAGCACGGCGCCGTCGGCCCGGGCCAGCCAGTAACCATCTCCGTTGGGGTTGGTTGCAACCCCGACCACGGGCGACGGGTCGGGGGCGCCACCGGTCGAGCCGAGGAAGGGTGCGTCTCCGAAGGCGAATACTCCGCCGTCGGCTGCGACCAGGCGATAGCCCCTACCCGTTGCTGTGGCCGTCATGGCTACGACGGGGCGGTTGAGG
>JAGQSP010000229.1 GCA_020439485.1 Acidimicrobiales bacterium
CCCTTCACCTGGTCGCCGGCTGCAGCGGGCGCCATGTCCTCGATCAGCAGAGCGGCCCGATGGCTCGATGGGTCGATGATGGTGCGGTACGGCTTGGGCACCGAGATGGTGGAAGGCAGTCGCGGGGCCAACTGTTCGTAGAACATGGCCTCGCGATGCCACACGTTCAGCAGCTTGCCCACGGCCAGAGCTGCCGGGTCAGTTGCGGGGAGCTTGACTATCGCGGTGGCCGGCACGTCTGGCGAATGCGGCGCACTCATCTGAAGCCGGCCGACAGTGCCGAGGAATGCCGAGCCAATAGCAAGCTGGGTGACGTCGACCGACTCGACTGGCAGGCCAAAGACCTCTGACAACCAGACGGCGTCGACTTGGGCCAGTGTGGTGGGAACCCCGGGCGTCACGCGTCCGGGCCACTGTGGTCGGCGAACCTGGCCGGTATCCACTCCGACAATCGGGCGCGCAGTTCCTCAGCTGCTTCGGTCAATAGGTGGCCCGCTCCGTGCAGCGGTACGAGCTCGCCTTTGCCCGCCAGCATGGCGACCATCTCGCTGGCCATGAACGGAAGCAGCTGGTCGGCATCTCCGTGCAACAACAGCAGCGGTGCCATCAGCTGGTCGGCTGTCTCGCAACCGGCCGATTGGGTTGCAAGGGTGACCACGCCAGCGCAGTGTGGGCCGAAGGCGACGCCTGCGTTCAGCGCCACCGCTCCGCCGAAGCTGTGCCCGACGGTCACGAAGCGTTCGGCGCCCGACCGCAGGCTGAGGTCGGCGGCGGCAGCCACGTCGTGAACACATCGGCCCAGGTCGTTGGGCTTGCGGTATCCGACCCGCACGGTGCCGATGCCCAACTGGGCGAAATGCTCGGCCAGCGAGAAGAACAGCCCGTCGGCGGGTCCGAGAACCCCACCCAGTGCGCCACCACACATCAACACGACGTCGGTTGCGTCGGTTGGTCCATGGTGGAAGAACGACAGCAGACCCTTCTCGGTGTAGATCTCGACGTGTCGCTGGCCCGGGGCGATCTCGACCTCGAGGGCCGCCATGCTGTTGAGCGTTTCGAGCGGCGTTTGAACCTCGTCTGGCTCGTCGGTCGACGGATCTGGGTCGGTCATGTTGTCGCCAATCTCGAAGCGTGCGCAGGCCAGCCGAAACTACCTGCATCGCTGCGGCGGGACGAAGACGGGAGACCCATTCCGCCGTGGAGTGACGTTCCCCTTGCGGCGTCACTCCACGGCGGAATCCGACACCGGTCCGGGAGTTCTTCCTTCTCCGACCCGGCTCGATCTCGACCAGATGTCTACGGAATGCGAAGATATCGCCACTCTGAGTGGTCGTCAATACGGGCAAAACCTTTTCTTCGGAACGGTCTCGACGCGGCTACCATGTGGACCTCCAGGCGCCGTGGCCGAGTGGTTAGGCAGCGGCCTGCAAAGCCGTGTACACCGGTTCGATTCCGGTCGGCGCCTCAAATCAGTGAGACGGCCCCCGTGTGGGGTCGTCTTTCGTTTTGGGGCTCCGCCAGCCCTACAACACTGAACACATCACATCCGATATCTGAACGCTCTCGGTGACGAGAATGCTGCTTATGGTGCTAGGGTCCCGACCCAGTGCGGTACGTAGGTGGTGCGGAGGTTCCGATGTCCAGGTTGGTTAGTGGCGTCTTGGCCCTCCTCTTGTTGGCAGGTGGCCTGGTGTTGGTGGCCAGTGGCGAACAGTCGTCCGCGGTCACCGGGAACATCGAATGGGTCGAGATGTCGGCAGGTGCGGGCGACCTACCCGTACCGCTCGGCGGCTCTGAGCAGACGGCCCTGCTGGTTGGTGACATCGACGGAGACGGTGACGACGACATCGCGATGGGATCGCGGGGCGGAACCAATTCGGTGGTCTGGTTCCGGCGCACCGGCTCGACGTGGGAGCAGAGCGTGGTCGATGCGGCCGCGCTTCGGCCCGAGGCCGGTGGTGCGCTCCACGACGTCGATGGGGATGGGCTCCTCGACATCGTTCTGGCGGGCGACTTCATGTCGAACGAGATCTGGTGGTGGAAGAACCCCGGTGCGACGGCCTTCGGTTCGGCGTGGACGCGATACACGGCCAAGAACTCCGGGGCCAACAAGCACCACGACATTGCTTTCGGCGATTTCGACAACGACGGATCGGATGAGTTCGCCTACTGGAACCAGGGCAACGGAAACACCGTCAACGACCTGTTCATCGCCGAGATCCCTGCCGACCCGACCACTTCGTCGTCGTGGCCGGCCCAGGTGGTCGTCGATGCGACCACATTCTCAGAAGGACTCG